>NZ_OW370567.1:900000-1127872 GCF_936270435.1 Wolbachia endosymbiont of Oedothorax gibbosus | reverse complement strand
GGCAGTGCTTGTATAAAAGCTTGCATATCAGTTGATCGAAAATGAGTGAATCCTTATTACTATCACACCAATCTATAACTTCTTCGGATTTATGCGTTCTTTTGTATCGTAAGCTATATTCTATACACAATTCTTTTCCATAACCAATTAAAGTTTCCTTTTGAGTGTCTAGCCCATAGAGAACAAGGGTGGTTTTTGTGAGTAAGTTTATATGGAACCTCTATATTCTGGTCTGTGATGCTGACTAAAGGATTTGGCGCTTTTAATGCTATTGAAAAAACACTACTAAGTAATTGAGCAGTTTCTAATGGCATTTTCACTATGTGCTTATCGCATAACATTTGTGCTGCAGTTATAGGATTTTCGTCTAATACAAAGATATTCACCTAAGCATCTAGAGATAGTAGGCCTTTAACTTCATTAGCCGTAAGACCAGTAGTTTGAACTATGATATCGGTAGAAACCCCTGCTTTAAGTAGATTCTTTGCCACAGCTATTTTAGCCTGTTTTTCGCCCTCTTCTCTGCCTTCCTGCCTACCTTCAGCTCTGCCTTTTTCATGACCGATTTGGATGCCTTCTTCTCTGCCTTTTTCATTAGCATCATCAAGACGTTGTTCCCAAATAGCAGCTTCTTTCTGTACACTCAAAACTCTTTCTTCGTATGCTGCAAGATCCTCTTCTTCCCAACTAAACTTGTCTAATTCATCATATGCTAGCTTTATTATTGGAGATTTTTCTGCAATATCTTTTAAGGTCTTCATCTGTAGTATCCTCTGCATACCGAAAAAAAGAAACACCACCTTTCTACTGTACTCTCTAGTTGCTCTACTCTGTTCTTTGTAAATTTAGGCAACTCAATAAAGATGAATTGAAAATCTTTTAAGTAATGTCCGTTAGTCTTTATATCACGTATATTGTGAGTGGAAATATACTCAACCTCTGTAGGAAATAATATACTATTGGAAATAGCGATAAAGAAGACTTTCTTAAAATCAATGTAATTGCCAGATTGTCTTGAGTAAGCTTTAGCAGCATAAAGTTGGGCACGTTTTTCAAATCCCTTGTCCCTAGCGAGCTGCATTTCCGCTATGTATCTATATTCCGTGAGAATCCTTACAGAGGACATCAACAATACTCTGCTTATCAATCAGAAGCAATCTCAGGATCCATGATAGTGCTAAGAAACTTAACTTCTTGTATTGTATTGACACCAGTAAACCCTAAGATATCATTTAAAAAGTGGATAAGAATATTCTTATTTTTTTCAGTGCCGAACACTCGTTTGAAGGGCAAACCATATTTAGGATCGAGGAACTTAGAAAAAGCCATAACGAACTAACCTGGAGAGTAGACCGGCGGAACTTCCCCACCAGTCTCTCGCAGAACTGTACGTAAACCTCTCGATTTATACAGCTCCCGTTATTCAGCCTTTTGATCCCAATCCTAGTGTCCAGTGATAGAAAATATTTGGAGACCTCTTTCTCACTTTTGCTAGAAATTGCTTTGCTAGTCTTCCATGATTTCGAAGTTTCTTATATTTGGCTCTGACCCATCCTACTAGGTGCCACTCTACATTTCTGAGAGATGGATACATCTCTGATTTATAAAACCTGCCATAGTACTGATACCAGCCTCGGACTATAGGATTTATTTTCTTTGATATTTTCTCTAGTGTTGTATATGTTTTGCCTACGTATTTTCCATGACCTTATGGTTTGGTTGATCTTCTTCTTGGCTTTGTTGCTAATTGCAGGTAGAAATGAGACAAAATAGTTTCCTATTTTATTGTTCTTTGCCAGTCTAGGTCTGAACGTGTAACCCAGAAAGTCAAAGCTCTGTATTGGAAACTCATCTCTCCTATTGTCATCCTTACAGTACACTATTTGTGTCTTTTCAGGATGTAATTTTAGCTTAAACTCAGCCAATCTTTCTTCGATCTTGTCTTTTATGAATTTTGCCTGTCTCTGGGTTTTACAGTGCACCATTGCATCATCTACATATCTCTCAAATGGTATTGTTGGGTAGTTTTGCCTCATCCACATATCAAATGCATGATGCATAAATATGTTAGAAATGATTGGGCTTACAGAACCTCCTTGTGGAACTCCCTTATTCCTAACTACCTTACTGCCATCTGCTAGTTGAATCGGGGCTTTCATCCACCTTTCCACGTACAGTATGACCCACTTGCAATCTGTATGCTTCTTGATAGTTTGCAGTGCTAACACATGATCCAGATTGTCGAAAAATCCAGAAATATCAAGATCTATCGTCCAATCACTTCTCCAACATCTCTTACACGCTGTACTTACCGCATCCAGTGCAGACTTGTTTGGTCTATAACCATACGAATCTTCGTGAAATTCCTGCTCTACTAACGGTTCGAGATACATAGTAGCTGCTGTTTGCCCTATCCTGTCGAATACTGAAGGAACACATAAAGTTCTTTGTCCTCCTGTATCTTTTGGTATCGCAACAGCTTTTACTGGTTCTGGAAAATAACTTCCGGATGACATCCGATTCCACAGTTTGTATAGATTATCTTTTAGATTTTCTTCAAACTTTGTTATCGAGACCTCATCTACACCTGCCGCACCTCTGTTTTTGGATACTTGTTTATAAGCTTTCCAAATCAGTTGCTTTGGTATGTCAAAAGATTTTGTTTTATTCATTAACTCTTCCCTTTCGGTTGATAAATAATTAAAACTAAATAACTCAGCCCCTTCGCTCCATTTCCATTACAAAAACTTCTTCACTACTACGAGCTAATCCGCCCCTGTTTTTCGCATCAGTACTCTCTTCCTTAGAGTTCAGCTCCTTGGACTTCTCCCTTATCATCGAAACGACAGGTTCCCATAGTTCCACACAATAGCCTGAAATAGGTTCATGCCACCTATATGCCGGATGCCACCTACCCAGTAGACAAGTTCCCGATAGGCTTATCCCAAGTTACTTTTTCTCCCCTGGTTTTGACATCATCGCATTACCTTTCGACGTGTAATCAGTGGTTCACTTGCGTTCATCTCTCTATTTCACACATGACGCATAATTACGCCTTTTCCATAACGCTCACTACCTTGGCTCTTTACCAAAGCAGCTTATGGTTGTTTGAAGCCTGCTCTTGTAAACCGGCTCCGAGGGGCCCACCCTCATCTATTGTGCAGCTTTCGCACTTAGTTTGCTCTTTCCTGAACATTCCTTGTGTCTCTACGGCACACAAAAAGCATTAATAATTATACACAATTCTGAAGAAATATTCAACGTTTTTATGCTGAAGTCTATTAAAGTTAGCTAAATTTCAAGAGTTGGCAAAAAACTACCTTCATAGATGACCCTAGAATGCTATTACGCACCTTAGACGTCCCTTTCTATATCTTTTTATCACCCTTCTGTAAAGCACCTTGTAAGCCCAGCAAATGGATGCGATGAGTTTGAAGCTGTGGGAGACGTCAAATTGGTGTATAAAAATACAACGACATCGCTTAAAGAAACTAGCAACTATTAATATCTTTACTATCTCATAAAAAAATAAATAAAAAAGATTGAGAAATTGATTTGACTTCACTCGAAAGCTATGGCTTTATGCCAATGCTGATAAAAAAAACAGCAGTAAATATCTAAAAAAAGTTTGTTGTTAGTGAAAGGTAAATTATATGAATAAAAGTAAAGAAGAAATCGAATTCAGAATATTAGAAAGCAAAGGTAAAGCACTACTTGATCGTGAAATAATGGAAACGTTTCTAAGTGCAGTACATGAAAGGCCACAAGCTCAAGAAATTGCTAAAAATCTGGTGAATAGCTATACGGGAGTAGGAAGGATTTTAGGTCGAGAAATGGATGACCTGAAAGTTATAGAAGGAGTAACTGATTCTGCAGTAGCAATGATTATGTGTGTTAAGGAAACACTAGAAAGGGTACTGAGAGAAAAGCTCAAGGGTGAGCCAATAATGGACTTACAAGGGCTAGTAGAGTACTTAAACGTAAGTATAGGCCACTCAGAAAGGGAATGTGTAAAAATACTGTATTTGAATAAGAGGCGCCAATTAATCGGAGAAGAATCCTATATTGGTGAAATGGAAAAAGCACCAGTATACATAAAGGAAATTACAAGAAAAGCATTAATAAAAGATGCAACATTAGTAATAATGTCACATAACCATCCTGGAGGGAGTTTAGAACCATCAGAAGAAGATCAAGAAGTAACAAAGAGCTTATACCAATTCTCATTATTAGGAGGACAAATAGGAGACATTGCAGAGTTGTTTAATTATGGAGTGGGTAAGAGAGGTAACAAATTTACACAAAGTGCGCTCAAGCAGGGTAATTGTATCGTATATTTTATTGCACAAAATGTTCTGTTTTATATATAACCAAAACCTCTCAACAGGATTGAGCTCAGGTGAGTATGGAGGTAGGTATATAATATCGATATTTTTAGGTACCTTTAAATTTTTTGACCTATGCCAACTAGCACAGTCCATAACGAGAAAAGTCTCTCGTATTCCTAGATATTGCGACATCTGCTCAAGAAATATATTCATGCAATCAGTGTTGACATTTGGTGCAAACAAGCTAGAACTCTCTCCATTTCTAGGATTAACCGCACTATAGAGATAGAAATTTTGCCTACCTAATTTTATTTTAACCTGTGTCCTAATGCCTTTTTTAAACCACCCATGTCCAATTTTTGAATGTGTGCCAAACCGAGACTCATCAAAGAAAAATAGCTCTTTTTCTGGATATTTGCCAATAGTTTCGTTGAGATTTTTTTTTAAACTCCTCTTGTTTGCTTTTATCTTGACCATTATGAACTGGTCTTGGAGTAATATATGAGAATTTCATTCTTTGCATATTACGGTGTACTGTGGACTTACTGATATCCAAACCAAATCTTTCCTGGATTTTTATTCTCATTTCTTTAATGGTGATATTAGGATTGTCTTGTATCCATGCTTCAACTTGTTCACGCTGACTTTGATCCAATCTAGTTTTTCTACGACGTTGAGGTGGAGCAAACAATTTTTCCTCTCTGTTAAATTTTAGGTGCTTTATCCACTCAGTCAGTGCAGTTCTTGAAATGCAACATATCTTTGCTACCGCTGTTATGCTGTGCTTTTTTGCTGCAATTACAGCATTTAGTTTTTTTGTAACGTATGCGTTATTTCTTACTTTCTTCAGCATTGCTTTTGCCGATTCCACTACTTTTTCATCCAATAATTTTGATCTTAATGCCATTTATACCTCGCTATTACACTTAGTTTAGTATGGCTTTTTTTCCATTGTTGTCTATCTGTTTGTTCTGCAGTGAGAATTGGTATTAGCAGCAGCGTGTAGTACTGTAAGTGTGAGATTATTTGATCATATTATCATCACAAGTGGAGGCTATTTTAGCTTTAGAGAAAACGGACTGTTATAGCAGAAAGTATTTGCAAATCTACTCACTATAATTTATAATGAGTAATAGAGTGTATAACAACTATACACTTAGAAAGTATATTTAATAGCGGAGGCTAATATGGGTAATAAGATAATTGTACCTTTTGATGACAAAAAAGGAGGTGTTTACGAGTTAAACGTTGATCTTGATAAATTATCAAAAGGTGAGATGTTAAATGCTATTGTAGGTACTAGCCAGCAGCCTACTTTTGTAAGCAAAATTAATAAGGCTAAAAAGCCTCAAGAAATAGCACCTTTCCCTGGTAGAGAAGTTCGCGAAAACAAAATCAACTATGGGAAAGGACTTGACTACATATATGGCACAAAACCTTTAAATGATCAAGCAGAAGATTTAAATCCATTTACTTCAGCTTTGCAAAAAATAAAGCCAAGTGCAAGCGAAAGCGAAAAGTTGAGCTGGTTTAAGAGTGCTGTGGTAAGAGCAAAAAGTCCAAATGAATTGCACAAAACTATAGACCAAGTACTAGCCTCAGGAGCAAGAATAAATGCATGTGATGACGGGGAATGGAGTTTTGCAGAGTATGTAGTATTAGGTACACATTTTCATAAATTTGATAAGGCTGATCGTAAAAAGCTAATACGTAAATTAATGCTAAGCGGTGCAGAGTTTCATGATACTTTATTGGAGAATAAATTGATAGGTGAAATCTATAATGAGCTACAACCAGAAGTTCAGCCTCATATAGACAAGAAGCTTGAGGATTTGAGAAAAATTGGTGAAAGCGCTATTCAAGA
This sequence comes from Wolbachia endosymbiont of Oedothorax gibbosus, assembly GCF_936270435.1. Lineage (NCBI taxonomy): Bacteria > Pseudomonadati > Pseudomonadota > Alphaproteobacteria > Rickettsiales > Anaplasmataceae > Wolbachia > Wolbachia endosymbiont of Oedothorax gibbosus. The sequence continues at coordinate 1,121,680 of NZ_OW370567.1, read as the reverse complement.
AGGGGAATTGATAGATGTGGAAGCAGATAATACAACATCGTATATAGAATTTTCCAAGGATAGTAAGATAGAAGTAGCCAAAATACTGAGAGAGTTAGGAAGTAATATTTTAAAAATTGGCAATAATGCAGTTGAGGTTAAAAGCGAGAAGGGAGGTATAAGAAACTATACTGATATGTCAGATAGCAGCTCTGTCATGTTAGAATTTCCTACAAGCCTTGGTAAGCTAAATATTATATTGTACCAAGATGTAAAAAAACATGATCAAGTACAATTGAGAGTAGAAAATAAGGAAATGTGGGCTGAGTTACAAAAAAGAGGTGAAGAAATTGGAAAAAATTGCCTTTTTGGGGGAGTGAAGCTTAAGGAAGTGGTAGAAAGAGGTAATTTCACTAGGTGCGGAATATGGAGTGAAAAGCAGAAGGAAGTAAGTGAAAAATTGTTTTCATGGGCAGACAAAGTACGTGAAAATAGTAAAGAAACTTGTAGGGCACTTTAATTTAAAGGTTCCAGAGTCTGGCTATTATATCTGGAGCCTTTGAGCTATAGTAGAAGATATTATATATATGGTTTTTTGCGTGGAAAAAAGTCTAGACTATGAAGTAGGGCAAAAATTGAAAAGTTGGAGGTTAGAGCGAGGGTATACTCAGAAGGATTTAGCTGAGAAAATTGGTGTAAAGTATTGGGTAATACTGCAATATGAGAAAGGGAATCGTAGAGTTCCAATTGAAAGGTTATATGCTATAGCTGAGGCACTATCAATCAGTATTACGGATCTCATTCCTGTATCAAATGAAAAAATCTGTTTTGAAGATAAGGGAGAGGAAATATTAGATCTAGTAAGAGAATATAAAAAGATTAATGATCAAGAGTTACGTAAGATATTTTGTTTACTAACCAAGTTTGTTCAAATTAGTGAGAAAAGTAGTAAAAAAGCAGAGAAAATAAAAATTGCAAAGGGTCTGGTTAAAGCAGGAGTTTCTGTTGATATTGTTTCACAAGCAATTGGTCTCTCTGCTGATGAATGTGTTGAAGAAAAAATAGGTTCTATCTACTACAAAATAGGGAAAAAGATAAAGGAATGGAGACTGGTAAGAGAGTGCACTCAAAAGGATTTAGCAGAGAAAATGACTACAACACGTGATGAAATAAGTAACTATGAGCAAGGAAGGACTGCTGTTCCACTTGATAAATTATATGAAATGGCAGAAGCATTATCGATTAATATTACGGATCTACTAATAGAGGAAGGGAGTAAAGTGAAAAATGAGCTACCTGATTTGATTAAAGAATACAAAGAAATTGAGAGCCAAGAACTACGTAATGCACTAATAAAATCTTTATTTGAAGGGATACGGCTTTGTGAGGAGAAAGTGAGAGAGGTAGAAAGGATTAAAGTTGGAAGGGATTTAGTAAAAGGGGGAATTCCTATTGATATTATTTTGCAAATAATAGGTTTATCTGCTGATCAAAAAATTGTTTTTTAAATTGAGATATATATGTTTGTTTCTGTAAGAGATGTTAGTTCTATAAACTACAAAATAGGGCGAAAAATAGAAGATTGTAGATTAATGCAAAGGTGTACTCAAGCAGAGTTGGCAAGTAAAATCGGATTAGCATATCAAGAAGTAACCAATTATGAAAATGGGTATATTTCTATTCCAATTGAAGTACTATATATAATAGCAAGAGTATTATCAGTTGGCGTTGTAGATTTATTACCTGAACCAGTAATAGTAAGGGAAGACAGCTATGAAGACGAGGAAATACTCTATCTAACGAAAATATACGAGAATCAAAAGTTAGGCAAAATAGTACCTTCATTAGTCAGGTTTGTTCATATTAGCGAAAAAATCAATCAAGAGGAAGCAAGATTAGAGGTAGCAAAAAATCTAGTGAAAGAAGGGGTTTCAGTTGACATAATTTCCCAGGCAACAGGCTTATCTATTTACGAGTATGATAATACAGAGAGAGAAGTCTGCACTGATTCTATATATTACAGAATAGGGCAAAGAATAAGAGAATGGAGGTTGATAAGAAGATATACCCAAAAAGATTTGGCGGATAAAATTGATTTAACGCTCAAGGAAATACACGAATATGAAAAAGGATATACTGCCATCTCATTTGATAAATTATATGAAATAGCAAGAGCATTATCAGTGAATATTAAAATTCTACTGCCTAAAACAAGAGAAAGCAAAAAGCTATTGAGTTTAATGGATGAGTACAGAGAACAAGAATCATTAGATGCATTAGTCAAATCTCTATCTGAAGATATGAAAAGTAGCAAGGAAAAAGTTAAAAAAGCAGAGAAAATCAAGATTGCAAAAGATCTAGTTAAGGCAGGTATTGCGATTGAGATTATTGTGCGAGCAAGTGGTCTAACTGTTGATGAGTTGAGTGAGTGATGAAGTAACAACTTGAATTCTGGATTAAAAACAGGGTACTCAGAGATATTATATTAAGATATAAGTAAAGATAGTTGTTTACTTAATAAATCTATTTACCATCTCTGAAAATTTGCTTGGATTTCGGTTGTTCAACAGATACCTCTTCTAGCTTTTCTGGCTCAGCTTCGGATCTTACTGCTAATTTGCGTTGTTTGATAACTTTCTTCAACGTTTTCACAGCTATAAAATTAATACTGAAAACGCATGCCGAAGTTATGGCTAATGCTGGAAAAGGGGCCAAATTAAACATCGGCAAAATTGCCACGATTGTAGCAGATGTTAGTAAAAATGCTAGTCTTTTGCTCCCGATTATCTTGTTTTTCTTGGACTTTATTGGGTTTAGGCTTTTTATTTTCCCTTTTAGCTTTTTGAAGCCTTTTTTGAACACGTTGCCTCTTTTCAGCTCTTTTTCTACGGGTTTTATTTTTAAGCTTTTTATTTTTTCTTTTATTCCTTTTTTATCTTTTTTTACTTTAGAGGTTTTCTCCATCATCTTTAGAGGTTGCTCATGTAGCGGTTTTGGCTTATCGTTTGAAATTTTAGCTTCTTGGCCCTTAGTATGCTTTTTGGGCGAAACTATGTTTTTTAAACCTTTCTTTGCTTTGTGGTATAATTTCTTCAGTTTGCTTGGCATTTTTATGTAAATTAAGATACGATATCGCAAAATTTATCGATTACTTTTTGATTACCTTCTATCATTGCATTTGCCTCCTGCTGCAGACATTTAATATTTTTAGGTGTTACATTATCCATCTCAGCCGACGCTATTGTCAGTTGTGATTGTATTCTTACGTATCTGTCGTCCATTACGTTACCTAGTTGGTAATTCACCACATCAAGGCTTGACGCAAACATCACATTTAATAGGGGCTTTATCCATGCTATCTTTCCTAATTTTCTGTACTTTATTCGATTAGATAGCCGACCTGTGCCGATTGATACCAGCACTATTTCTTCATTAGGGAAAAGTTTTTTACTGTTTGCGTATGCACAAGCCGCTGGATTATTGGCAAAAACACCTCCATCCACTAACACTCTTTTTTCTTGCTTAACTTCTAAATACTTAGGTGCAAAGTATGTTGGTGCTGCTGTTGTGGCTCTTAGTGCATCCTTCAACCTAATGAAATTCCCATCCTCTTTCCAACTTTTGAAGAAAAACGGATAATTGTTATGAATATCATAACTTGTTATCAATACCTTGCTTAAAGTGTTTTTGAGAATATCGTCACCAAAATACTTCTCCAATATCGACTCGATGTTTTCATATGGGTATTGTGCACAGTTAAACCACGATAGTATTGATTGCCTAAAAAATGAAGACTTGAAAATATATGCTCCGTACTCTTGGTAAAGCTCAACTAAATCATTAGCTGAATATTGAGGATTTCCCCGCTCATCTTTCTTACACAATCCAGCAATAACAATCCCACCGGTTGAAGTACCAGCCATTAGATCAAAGATTTGAGAAATAGGCTTCCTTGATCTTTTTTCTATTTCTGCTAGTATTAGCGCTGGTATGATGCCTCTTATGCCTCCGCCGTCAACGGACAAAATATATCTAGTCATTGTGAAATTCAGTTGTTATTTGTGTTTGTGAATTGCTTCAAGTTCATTGACTTCTTCAGTGAGGTTTTTCACTCTCTCTTCAAGTCGATAAACCATTTCTGTTAGTCCTTGGTTTTGTTCTACAAATTTATCATGCATGTGAACCCGTAAATCTAGCTTGGCTAACCACCATATGACTGCTACAGTTTGTATTACCATAGTTGCTATTACTGTTATTGGGATTTTTTGATTTTGCATAATGGTTTAATTTAATAGGTAGTTATTGAAAGTTTGCACTACAGGTTATGAGAATGACGTACGGGTTATTACTCTGACTTATACTCTTTTTCCGCTTTAGCAAGTAGGTCTATAATTTCCCTGTAAGGTTCATCTCTATAATAAAATGACCTCTTCATTGCTATAGTTTTTGGAGTTGTTCCTTTCCAGCCTTCAACATGAGGATTAGCTCCTCTTTCCAGTAAAAGTTTTACAACCTCTAATTGACCACCGTTAGCAGCGCCAAACAGTGCTAAACTAATATTTATATCTACTCCTTCATCTAACAGAAATTTGACAACTTCTAAGCATCCTTTCTCTGCCGCATAATATAATGCTCTTTCACTAACGCTTGAATCACCTCTACTTTTTTTTATTAATACTTTTAAAGTATCTAAGTCACAGTTCTTAGCTGCCACTTTCAGCATTTCCTGATATTCCTCAGCGGCCTTAGATTTTTGATAGTAATACGTGGTAACAATACATACTATTGCTACTGTAAACCACAAAAGCTTGTTTCTTGCTATCTTGCTCATGTTCAGCATTAAATCAGCAATTTATTTATTTTTTCTTAGAACCTGTTAAGGATCTCGAAAATATGAGGTAAAGTAGGCATAGTTAAGAAAGAGGTATATCTATGCAAAAAAGCTATCCAAGCGATATAAGTCAAGAACAATTTGAAAAAATCAGACCAATACTGGAGAGTAGCAGAAAGAAAACAAAACCAAGGAAACTTGATTTGTATGATGTATTTTGTGCAGTGCTATATATCCTAAAAAGCGCCTGCCAGTGGAGAATGCTGCCAAAAGATTTTCCAAGGTGGGAGAACGTGTATTACTATTTTCAAATGTGGAATAAAAAGAATGGAGCAGAACCAAGCTTGCTGGAAGTAGTCTTAAAAAAAATTAGTTGGAGAGGTTCGTATCAGCAATGGTCGGAAAGAGAAAACCAGTTTCTGTATAATTGATGCACAAAGTGTTAAAAACACAGATACTGCTGAAAAAAAGGGCTATGATGCAGGTAAAAAGATTTCAGGCATAAAGCGTCATATTGCAGTTGATACGCAAGGCTTGCCACATGCAATTCATATAACAACGGCAGAAGTAACTGATCGTAGCAGTGCTGTGGAAATGGTGGAAAAGGCTGAAGAAAACCTCTCTGAAGTTAAAAATATACTGGTTGATGCTGGCTATACAGGAGAAAATTTTGCAACTCAAATAAAAGCTACTATTGGTGCAACTGTTGAGGTAATAAAGCGAAGTGAATTACACTCTTTCGTTGTATTGCCAAAGAGATGGGTTGTTGAGCGTTCTTTTGCTTGGTTGGAAAAATGTAGGCGTTTGTGGAAAAATTGCGAGCGGAAACTCAACACTAGCTTACAGATGGTTGTTCTCTCCTTCATTTCTCTCTTATTACGAAGATTTTAAACAGGTTCTTAAACATAATTACTGCAAAGACGCCGATAATGCAGTACGATATCCTGAACTATTTAAAGTATGCTCTGCTCTATCAATTATCCATTCACCATCTATATCTTGATTGAACCCTACAAGATTAAGTTTTCCCTCTGCACATAACTCTGGATTACCTGGTATTGTCATCTCTAGATTCTCATTATTACGCTGTAATTGTTTAAATCTGGCTTTTGCTACATTAATTGCTGATTCTGCATTTGGATAAATCGTCTGTATGGCGTAACTTGGTTCACCGCCGCCTACTGTTTCTGATATTTGCTCTCCCTTTTCATAACTATGCCATTTTGCTATCACTGAGTTGTATTTATTACGTACAGTAAAATGTACTTTCCAATTGATTGTGTCTTCAGGTCTGATAGTCGTTGTTCCTAAAACCTTTCCTGTTGCTGATTTTGCTGCACCTTTTGGAATAAATAATATATATCCTCCTGCTAATTTTGCCATAGCTTCTCGCTCTATAGCTATCCTAGTTAATAAATTTATATCACTTTCTTCAGTCTGATCAATGTGTGGTATCAATATATCTTTAAATTCTTCAGCAACTTTGTGCCCATATCCATGTTTATTTGCTATTTCTTTGATTAGATCACCCAGTGTAATCTGGTGCCACTCCCTAGATACTTTTTCCTTTAGTGATATCATCAAATTTGTTGCATGAGCTTTGATCGTTAAGGTTTTTGGTGGACTTTGTACTGTAACTTCATTGACTGTATATACACCTATGGGTAGTACTCCTGTTTCTCTATATCCCAAAGCAATCTTTAACTCTTTTGGAACTTTTATGTTATCATTCCTGTAATCGACACATATTTCAGCCACATCTTCTATAGTCCCTGATTCATCAGTAACATGCATTGACACCAAGCGATCTTTTGCTAATTCATATCCTTCAATGATAAACTCTGGTTGCATCTTATCCCCAAATCTTTAAGGTTGATTTCTGTAGAGGTTTCTCAATTATAGGCAGTTTAATTTTCAATCCTCCTGGCAAAAAACTATCATACTCTGCAAGTCCAGGATTGTTTTCCAAGACCATTTCTACTGCTCCTGAAGTAAATCCATAGTGTTGCCAGCAAATATAGTCCAACATGTCCTTCTCTTTTGTCGAGTAATATATAGTCATGAATAGCACCTTAAAACCCCAGTTATGGATTAACCAACGAAGTAAAGCTGAGAAATACAGGGCTTTTTCGATTGCATTGAATAAGAAATGAGGGTAGAAAAAATATGTACCAAGAAATTTACTGTGGATCTATGCCGAGTGTGCTCAAGTTCAAATTTGTTTTTTAGGCAGCCAAAAACCGTTTCAACAATCGATCTTTTCCCTAGTAAAATCTTCTCTTTCAGCGAAATCAGTGCATTTTTCATACCTTTTTTCACTTTAGTGACGAGTTTTAGACCTCTATCGAATAGTTTCTCAAAGAGCTCTTTCTTTATATAGCCCTTATCTCCAAACAAAAGTCCAGTTAGTTTTTTGGTTAGAGTTGGTACAGGTTTTCTGTCATCGACGTTACCTCTGGTTAGCGTAACACCTTGAATTTCACCTATTTCATTGATTACTACATGTAATTTAAAACCAAAAAACCAGCCGTAAGTATTCTTTCCTAACTCTGCTAATCCTTTGAAAACCTTATTTCTTGAGATTCTTTTTCGATGGCATACTGCTATTGAAGTAGAATCTATGTAGGAAATCCCGGTCATTTTTGCTTGTTCACAAAACCATTGCAAAAGTAATGCTAAATACCACAAAACTCGCGGCTTTAAGGCAATAAATCTGTGATATGAAGGCAGCTTTGAAAACTCTGATCTATAGAATAACTGAAGATAACAAAGATAAAAAGCCTTGAAGTTTTTACATGGTGATTTATGGTATAATAGGATTATGGTTAGAATTTCTGAGTGCGCTATTTCTGGTACTCTGGTTGGTTTTTTGCCGTTTGATAAGAACCTATTTGCAAAATTATCATCTACCGCACGACAAAAATCCTCGACGCAACAGTACAGTTCTGTAATATCTTTCTTCATGGGTAACCTCTTATTATTACTAAAATACTCGAGTTTACCCTGTTTCCCTCTTCTTAGTTATACTTTTATCTATTTTCTAATCCATAACTGAGGTCTTAAACTTAAATTAAATTCAACTTTCTTTGGTAACCCGCAAGGGAAAAATGACGTTAGCTTTTCTTCAAAACGAGTAATTACAAATTGTCCCCAAATATTTCCCATGCCATCAACTAAAGTGCGGGGTATTTGGTTTGCCTCTGCTTCTTTCATATCCTTTAATTCACTTAAATTATTGAGATAAATAACCCCTTCTATATCTATATTTTCTGCCCCTTGACCAATATTCTGTAGCAATGGTTTGCCAATACATTCAACCACACTCCAACGCTTCTCCTTGCTGCACTTTAAGCTTGTTGGGGAAATTTTATATGGACCAAGGGATAACATTAGTAAATAGGATCTACCGTATCAAACATAACATCTCTTGATTTTTCTCTTATCCTTTTTATTACTTCATCTGCAAGACTACGAACATCTTGATTTGGCTCTGCTTTAATGCTGATAGTGTAATTATTAGTGATGTTCTGAGTTTTATTCATAGTCTTTTGTTCTTTATTTTCAAACTTACTCCTTGCAAAGTCTGCAAATATCTTATCATTATCGCTCTCTGTGGACTTTTTCTCCTCAATAAGGCTTTTGACTCTGAAGCTATTCTTATTTCTCTTGGAAAATTCTTTAATTATACTGTTATTCAACAGAGGATTTCCATTGCTGAGAATGCTGCTCTTAAGGGGTGCTTTTATTTCAGTAACGATACTTTTTCTTTTTTCAAATTCTTTCAGCGGACTGTTTTCAAATACTTTTCCAAATATACTACCGACAGTATTTCCCAGCCATGAAAACATCTCTCCGATGGGTTTTATTATCGATTTTACATACTCCCAAATACTGGAGAAAAAGCCCTTTACCTTTTGCCAGTTAGTTATAATAAGTGTTGCACCTGTGACAAGTCCGGCAACTAAGAGTCCTATAGGGTTGCTCACAATTGCTGCTGTCAAAAATCTCACTCCTGCTGCTACTGCAGGTAGAGCTGATGATAGTAGAGGAAAAGCTTTCGTTGCTAAGCTCAAAGTTGTAGCTTTTAAAACACTCAGCCCAGTAATTACCACTGGAATAGCATATGACGATAATGATATCAGTGCTGGCTTAACTACCCCATGCAAAATAACCGAAAAAGTTAACATTCCACCTCTAATCAGATTCCATGCATAACCACCACTTACTGCTAGAACTTTAAGACCTATTAGTGCTGCTATGACACTCATTATTCCTGTAGTAATAACTGGAAACTTTTCTGCAAACCGAGCTATGGGGTTAGTTATCTCTCTTAAAAGACTACTTATCCACTTTAAAGGAGGTAGCATGACTGAGCCCAAGTTCATTCCCACCTCTGCTATCGCGTTTCTCAGTAGTCGTAAGTTATTTGCTGTAGTTGCTGCACGATTATCAAATTCTTTTTGCATGGACTTTTCAAATTTTTTCTCGTCAGCTAAATTATTTATGGCATCTTTATAGTTCTTTAAGCTTCCAACTAGTAATGCAATATCATCTTGATATTCTTGACCAAAGAGATTGAGAAGAATTTGCGAACGTTCCTGTTTATCTACTTTCTCCAGAGTTTCAAAAAAATAAAGTAGTGCATCTTGGCCGTTTTCGCTAATCCTTTGTGTCATCTCTTCTGCAGTTATTCCCATGTCTTCCAATGCTGTCTTGAATTCCTTGCTCTGTCCCTCTGCGGTTTGAAGTTTGCTAAGTAGAGCATTTATTGCAGTGGCAGCTTTTGCTGGTTGCTTACCTAAACTAATAAAGGCATTTACTAAACTACTTGTCTCCTTAATATTAAGACCAAACTGTTTTGCACTACCACCAACTATAGCTAATGCTTTAACCATATCTCCTGCTTTGGCAGCAGTCTTGTCTGATAAGTGATTTATAATGTCACCCACCCATTCCATCCTGTCTACATCAATTCCATAAACATTGGCAAGTTTAGCTATAGAATCACCTGCCTGTTCTGCAGACATATCAAATGCTGTGGACATTTTAGCCACTGTTGTCGTAAACTTAATCAGATCATCTTTTTTAACACCAAGTTGGCCACCACTTGCAGCTATTTGTGCTAATTCTGCGGCCGATAGCGGTATTTCACGGGATAATTTCTTTAACTTCTCAGCAAACTCATTAGCTTCATTTGTTTTCTTGTCAAAATCTACTACCTTCTTAACATCAGCCATAGCACTTTCAAAGTCAATTGCAACTTTAATTGGAGCTGCAAGTGTCAATGCAAGCCCAGCCGTCTCCAACATTTGCGATTTAAAGTACGCTTTTCTTCCCAAAAACATGTCCCGTTTTTTGATGGCGGAGTTTAACTTACTATATTGACTTCTCAACTTTTCTGCAGAAGCACCAAGTTTATGTTGATCCCTTATCAAGGACTGAATATTTTTTCCGCTTTTCCTTACTTCTTCGCTAAATGCATGTAGAGCACCTCTTTTTTGTAAATAAGCTAATCTTCCTTCTTTTGCTTCTTTTTTAGCTTTATCAAAATCAGCCTCAAAAGTTTTGTCTTTCTTATGTTGTGAATAAGCTTTTTTTGCCTCTGCTGCTAATTTTTTAGCTTCATTAAGCTTAACCTTTGAGGTTTCATCTTTCTTCTGTAAGTACGCTTCTTTTGCCTTTGCCACTGACGCATTAGCTTCATCAAAAGCAGCCTTTAAAGTTTTTCCCTTTTGAGCCAAGGACGTTACTTGCACTTCTAAGCCTTTCCAGGATCTCTTGGCAACTAATGTGTTACGACTTAACTCCTTAAATTTAGATACCGATTTCATCGACGTATCAAGTTGCCTTATTGTACCTCCAAGACGGGAAAGTTGAGCATTACTTCCTGTCATTGCGCTATTAAAGCTACCATCTAGTATGGCACCTATTTTTACTGATAATGTTGACATTTAAATTCTCCTGCTGCTTTTACCCACAAAATAAATTCCTTTATTTCCATTTCAAGTACCTGCTCAATTCCGCCACCTATAACGGAACAGAGCATTAGTACATTTAACCTTAAGTCCTTTGTGTAACAGGTGGAAAAAAATCTTTCAACGCTTCCTGTATTTTCATGTAGTCTGCAAAATATAATTCCCAAATTGTTTCCTTCGTCACAGATGCTAGATTTGCAATTAATCCAACTTCTTTTTCAAAATCACTACCACCAGTACGTTCCATTGCTAGGCAATCCCTTACTTTGACTGGTCTAAAAGTTAATTCCGAAACCGGAGTTCCATCTACTGTTATTGGATTATCAAGTTTTACTGTTGTCATACTTTCTCCTAAAAAATAAAATTCTAAAATCTTTTTAAAACTAAACCTAAATACCTAGAACTGCTTGTAGCAAGGCCATCTGATCAACACCATTAATCTTGCGAATCGTGTTCACAGCATCGATTTCTATTAACTCATTGCCACCTATCGTAAGTTTATAATAATGGGCAGCTACAGTGCATTTGAGAGTGGCTTTTTCAGCAGGTTTCCAGCTACCAAAATCAAATTCTCTGAATATGCCTCTGAGGTTAATTATTACTGCTTCAATATCATTACTACCACTACCTTGCATTCCACCACGGAGCGTCAAAGCTACTGAATTACCATTTATCAGACCAAAAAGCCTGAACAGCTCCGTATCATATTCAGAAAAAGTAAAATCTGCTTCTAATTTCTCCATTCCCATATCAATGCTTATTGGGATATCCATACCACCAGCTCTATATTCCTCTGTTTTAATGGTGAGTTTTGGCAGAGTGATCTCATCGATACGACCAGCATAACCACGACCATCAACGAATACGTTAAAATTCTTTAAAATCTTTGGTAGCATCTCTCTTTCTCTCCTTTTTACGATATTGCGCCACTAACAAGGTGTGACCTAAAAGTAATCTGTTCAGCCGGATATGGTGGTGTAAATTCGAAATCAAAATATACTTTCCCGCTTGCAATATTTGTTGGTGTATTGAGCTCTGGAGTTGCATAACATTTTCCGCTAATAATCGCTCCTTGTACTTTTAAATTGGCCAAATAAGAATTCACTCCCTCAATTACATCATCTATATAAGTTTTGGTAATATTTCGATCAACTGCCCATAAGTGAGCTCGAAGTAGACTATCATTGATTAAATCTGCAGTCCTTCTCACTGACAAAAAAGCCCATTTTGAGTCATTTGAACATGTCCTATTTCCCCAAAGCCTATAGCCATTTTGATGAATTATCGTTGTTACTTCATTTTCATTTAAGTAATTTGCTCGAGAGCTTCTATCGCCAAGGGTAAAATCAATAGCTCTACTTGTACCAACAATACCATTTATCTCTTTATTTGAAGGTGAATGCCAAAAGCCTTGTTCACTATCTACTTTGGCTATTAAACCAGCTACAAATGGACTTGGCGGTTTTTCCTCCTCTTCAAACACCCTAACCCATGGATCAACGACGTAAACTCTGCTACTGCCTACACTTTTTCTCCACTTTATTGCTTCTTCATCATTGGTATTTGGTCCATCTGCTACTATTATGCTTCTCAGCTTTTCTGCTATAGGAATTAATGCTGCAACCACTGGATTTCCAGCATCTCCAGATAATTGATGAGTAAACTGAGGTGCAATTAGTATTCTTGGCGCAACATGGACTATGCTTTCACTGCTTAAGAACGCTTGAATTCCCTGATATTCTCCAGTTTCCTCATCAACTCCTCCAATGACATTTGCAGTTATTTCTTCTTCTTGATCAGCATTTTCAACTCTAATTACTACTACTGTTGCACCAATCTGGGAAAATATTCCATTTACTGCAGAAGGCAGAGTTCCTTTTTTTCCCAGTTTTGCTGCTTCTTTTAAGCTTCCTGCTATTAATACTGGTTTATTTAGTGGAAATTTTTGCTCATCCGCTTCAGGTGCAGTACCAATTACTCCTATCACTGATGATTTTGCTGTGCGTACTGATCTTGCTCCTGAGGTAACCTCGATAACATTTACTCCATGTAGAAACTGTTCTGTCATCTTTTGCCCCTTTTTAGCTCTCTTGCATTTTTTGCTTAAAATCGTTGAGTAAACTCTGCAACTCTTCTTTATCCCTGACTTCCTTAATTTTCTTCTTAGCTAAGTCTTCAAGCTCTTCACATTTGATTATTGCTTTTACTGCTTTTTTTGCTTTTTCCTGAATTATTCTTGCCATTTCAATAACCGTAATATCACGGACTTTTGCTAATGGCTCTATAATTTCTGCATCTTTTTCATCTATCGATTCTGCTGCTGTTAAAATGTTTTCTGCGGCTTTTGCTTGTATTTCGTACGACTTAGACTTCTGGTAAGAATGCCCTGCATATTTGTGAGTATAATTATTAAAATAAATACGAAGTGCAGAAAGTTTCGCAGTTTCCAGTAATTCCAGCTCAATATCTTCTTTACTCCTTTCAACAATTTTCCCTCCTTCTGTTAGACAATAACTCTTTTGCCAGTCGAAATTTTCTGGTGCTTCATACCAGCCAGTTGGCTTGCTTTCAAGCGTTGTTGTTTCAATTTGTTTGTTATTCTCAAATCTTATGTAAATAGCCACAATTTCTTCTCCTATTTCATTGCCAGATTTGATGGGTGTGTTCTAACCCTGGACATTGCCAAGCTCTTAGTGTTCTCTCTACATCCACCTCAAGCCCTGTGGTCAGAAAATTGCTACGTATGTTATAAATCCCCCACTGGATAAATTGACCATAGGTGTGTACATCACCTGAAAACGCACCTTCACTAACTTTTGTTCTGGAATGTAGATAAGATGATGTATAAAGTAACATTGCAACTGTTTTTCCTGCTGGAATTTCTACATTACCAGATGCGGAAAATTTGTTACTAGAACTCGTGTATTGGTAAATATTTTTCCATATTATTTTCGAAATTCTTGATTTACTAGCATTGGTATTATCAGGGGTTCCCACAAATGCTCCTGCTCCTTCATATCCTGAGCTCCAATAAGATGTACCAACAAAGTTTAATGTTCTTGTTATATCTCTACTTGTGGTATTTTTTACAAACATTACTCCAAGTGCAGCACACGGGTAGTAATATATCTGATAATTACTACTCGAAAAACTGTTTGTATATAACTCTCCATAAATAAATGTACCTTTACTTCCCTCTATAAAACTGAGTTGTCTTGGCCGATAAAAACTAACGTAATCTGTATCGTATGTATGGCTACCTGACAGTAGTTGCAGCATATAGTCGGTTTTTGTTATATCACTGCTCCATTGACCTAACTCAGTTGTGAAAATTCCGTGACCATAGTAATTATTTCCTCTACCTAGCACACCAAACAAGAAAGGTAATGACCTTGGTTCAATCATATTTCTCTTTTTCACTTCTTTCATAATTGATGAACTGCTAGGCACATCATTGATGGAGTTGAATTTAGTTGTCAGTGTATTTAGTTTATCTTCCCTGGTTTTTACCTCCTTCATAATTGATGAACCGCTTGGCAAATCATTGATGGAGTTAAATCTGGTTGTCAGTGTTTTTAGCTGGTCTTCTCCGGTTTTTATTTCCTTCATGATCGATGAACCATCTGGCACATCATTTACAGCACGAAAATCTTCTACTAAACCTTTAAGACCATCTTTATGACTGTTACTAATGCTATTTATTGCTGCAATATTTGCATTCTTTCTTGTGTCAAGTAACGATATATGTGAATCTGATGATGCTTTTAAAGTGTTTAAGGAATTATCCCTAAGCTTGTTGATTTCATTGACAGAATCTGTTTTTGCTGCAGTTATGGACGATATAGAGGTTGCTTTATTGCTATTTATGTCACTTAAGTGTTTTTTTGCACTATCAAGAAGTTCTTTTAGCTTAACATCTGTCATCTGCACAATTTCAGACACTGCACTCTTATCTACTATTGATTCCAATGCTTTAGCAAGATATGCTAGTTGATCTGGTGTACTATTTACCGCTAAATCCTTAAGTCTTTTTTGTAATGCATCGATTATTTCTTTTATTGTGGTCATTTGCACAACGTTGGAAATAGTTTTTTTATCTGCTATCAATTCCAGCGATTTTGCAAGATATGCCAGTTGATCAGGTGTGCTACTTGCTGCTAAATCCTTTATCCTTTGGTATATTGTTTCTTTCATTCCCAAAAATTCAAAAATTTTTCAAAGTTCAGTCGTTCAAATGCTTTTTGAAGATCATTGTGTTTATTTTTCCTCTCACTCATATCTTCATCTATCTTTTCTATGGCTCTGCGAATACGTACTACATCTTCTACTGCAATGTTTTCTGGATGCGGCAAAGGATATCCTCGTTTGGTTTGATCAAAAGTCATTTAAATTTTATGTTACTATTACTCTGAGATTTTTGACTTTAGGACGATAAACAACCGTTCCACTTAAAACTAATTTTATCCTTGTTTCATTGGCATTAAAGTTCGTCAGTACGTGAACTCTCTCCACCCAGTTGTCTCCGATTGGTTTTCCCGTTGTTAAATTAACTAACTGCCATTCTTCCACGCTTTTTTGCACATACGCTTTAACATCTGCAGTGCCGGGTATCAGCGCATCATATGTTATGGTAATTTTAGTGTTAGCCCCTGCGGTAATGCTTCTAGTTACATAATCTCCTTCTTCCCCTATATTTCCCATAACTAGCTGTAGCCCAGGGTAGAGAACTGGACTTTTTTCTTGCCCTCCTTTTAGGCTTGCTTTTACCGTTAGCTCTCCAGATAATCTTTCACGCAGTGCGAGCGGCAAATTATCAGACAAAAAGTTTTCTCTTCCTTCTTCATCTGTTAAGATAAATTCCACGTTGGTATCAAATGCTACTTTTTCGACGTTCGTCAAAACAATTAAATCTGAAGTATTGTTTGCTGTAACTTTGCCCAGATCAACAACGTGAGAATTTTCGCTAAATTTTGCAGCTAGTAGTCGAAACGTTAAATCTAAATTTTGATGTGGAGTCCACGTACTTGCATTGCTTGATGAAAGTAATACTCCTACTTGATAAGGTTGACTGGTTACCCACCTACTGTTTACTGCATCATATTTGCCAAGTTCTGCTACTTTGACCGCATTTTCCCCGTCATCGGTAAGTAAAACTATCGCATATTCCTGCCCAGCATGGCAAAAAACTGGTGACCACTCTATACGTGTTGCTGTGCCATCTATCTTTATATCTTTTGGCTCAATATAATTTTCAGCAATAACAGCCTGAGATGGCATTCCAACTGTTGTTTCTCTGATCTGCACAACAACACGTTTTTTGCCTTTATTTACAAACCATAACTCTACACCTCCTATATGTCTACTCTCATCCAAGGTAAATGTCTGTGCTAAAGGATCAACACGTTTGCTGGAAAAAACTCTTCTTCTTTCCTCTATGGTAATAGTTTTTTTACCAGTATAAGTTGCCTCTCCATAGCTTCCTTTATCCCCATAAAATTGTACTAATTTTGTACCTGCTGGAATATTTGCTGGGATTTTTATTTTTCCACTTATTCGTCCTTGATTTTCCACTTTTTTTCCCTCTATGCCACGGGTTGAATGACGATGCCATCGAATTTTATTTCTTTAAGTTTCTCACTAGGCTCAAAACCTTCAATCTCAAAATCTTGTACTGCTTCTCTCATAAATTCAGCTTCATATGAATTACTTGACAATAGCTCTGTCATTTCTCTAGTATTAAACTCTCTTGTTACTGGGCTTGACCAATTGGTCTTTATCTCGGTCCAGTGATCGGTGTTTTTGTTCATGGTAACTTTTGCCGGTATCGGATCAAATGCCTGATATGGATTGATCTTTACCTCACCAGTCTGTAAAAGCTGCTCCAATACTGGCTCAAGTTCATACGGCAATAAATAAGATTCTTTACCTCTTTCAACATCAATAATTTCCACGTCTATTGGTAAAATTAGTTCCTTATTTACTATTGCTGCAGTTTGGGAAATACCCTGATCACGCATATCATCATCAAAGAAGGGATCAACAAATACTCCTTTTTTCATGGTTGGCTCTCTTGAATTTGCATCACTACGTAGACGCTCCTCTGCAACTAGCGCATAAAGATCTCTTATTCCACTCTTCATTGCTTCGAGCTCATTCATCGGCACAGCATGGATAGCATTATTCATTACTTTCACCTTTTCCCCGGTTTTCCACGTTTGGTGAATGTAGCAGAGTAAAAGTTGTCCGCTAGGTGCTTTTGGCATTGATGGTTTCCAAGGATGGGCAATTCCCTTGATTCTTCTTACCACCCCTTTGCTATCGATAGTAATTAAATCAAAGCGAGGCATTTTCCAGGTGTAATCAATCAGAACCAAGCTATTATCAACTGCTCCCCTTACTTTACATCCTTGTTCATTTATATCTTCAGGGCTCACCTGAGTACGACAGCGATAAGTTATTTGATAACTACTCCCAGGTGCAGGTTCTTTCCCTGCCAATGACCAATCAATATTTCCTGCGTTTAGTTTATAATCTACACTATTTTCATAAATTATATTGCCTTGCTTAACTTGAATAATCTCAAGTACTGCAGAGTCAGATATCGGATCAATAGCTCCAGAATATGAACCATGAGTAATGGTAATGGTTTTTTGAACAGTTATATCTACTTTTTTAATTTCACTGATTGGAAAATCATTAACTTTCAGTTCCATTACTCTTTGGCTATTTGGCTGAAAAGTATGGGGTTCTGATTCAACTGATTTTATATCTGGGTCTTCATCAAAAGAAACTCGAATACTGTGAGGAAGTTCAATCTCATAGCCATCAACATGAGCTTTTCCTTCATTAATCACAAATATTTTTTCTCCCTCTTCCTTTTGCAGGAACATTACTTCTAGGCCATTTACGACGTAGGAACCATTTGCCTCCTTGTCATAACGAGCAAGTGCAGTGGTTACTATATTTGCTTGTGGTGGCGGTGAATACTGAACAAGAACTCCGTTTTCAATATTGTAAATTGGATAAAATTCTCCATTTGCAGAAAAAGAGGAAGAAACACCTTGAGCTTGATAACCCCAAATGGTGGAAACTTTAAGCCTTGCTGCTCCTACTTCTTGATAATTACGTGTACCAACTGCAGGATCACGAAGATTTTCATCCTCAAGTTCTGTGATGGTTGATTCTACATAATAAACACCTATGCGAACTATAGTATTAAGAGGAATAACAAACTCTTTTGCCTCTACCTTTCTCACCGCTCCACGAAGATAGATTTTTCCAGCTTCAAGTGTAACTTTTTCCCCATCTATGATGCAATTGCTTCCTGCTATAACGTCACCATCACGAAATATCGCATCTCCTATGCCTTTAAGCTTCGAAAGAGCATAATCTTGAATCTCATTTAATTCTGCTGACTGCAAACCTCTTCCTGCAAGAAACAAGCTTTTTTCGTATTCTTTGTCAGAGCGATTATAATAGTTATTCAAGGTCATCAATTAACCTCTGCCTTATAAGGTATTATTACCATAATCTCCTCTATTTTATCTGCATTAGTTGCTTTTATAACCCAATCACTTTCTAACGGTTACTTTATCTATCCCAATACCCAATTTTATATCCACCTGACTTTCATCTGATATTTTTGGTACTAGGTAGATACCGTTATAACTTAATCTGGGTTTTTAATCTCTGCGGGAAAAGTAGGTTTAAACTTAAACTCTGATGATTGTTTAAATCTTTTCTTGATCAAACTCGCTTAACTTCACTGCCAGCATATCATTTCAGTTTTGGCAGAACTTTTACTTTATTGCAGAGCTCCTCGCCACCATCAAACGCAGTATAATCAAGATGAACAATTACATCAGAAACTTTCGTAGCATTTCGCAGTTTCAGTATCCAATCAGATACCGCCCCTGTACCTTCAAATGGTAGATAACGTTCATCATTGAAGTTTAATTCAAATAATCCACTGTCTGCTTGGTTTCCTTTTGATATTGCTATCTGTTGACCTGTTTTCCAATTTACCCTTATCGACTCATTTGATTCATCACTTTCACCAAGTAATGATTTTATTGCCTCAATATCAGGTTTAAGTACCACTCTGTTGCCTGTTTGCTGCAAAGTAGCATGAATATCCTGATAAGGAGCAACTTCTGCTCTAATAGTGATCCTTATACTCTTGATCTTACGGCAATAATGACCTGGAAAATCAAGGTCAAACATCTTTTCTGTTAATGCAAACTTACAGCTTCCTTTAGTTTTTAAGTCATTGATTGCAATAGGACTTAAAGGCATTGTTTTAGTAATCTCTAAAGCTCTCTCATTATTATCAAGATACTCTTTAGTCATCTGCTCAAGAGCAAATTTTAAACTATGACCTGCAAGTAATCCTTCTTTTAAGCTGTTCCAAGAGCTTGCTGTAATAAATACTCTATCATTATTCAACTCATACTGATAAGTTTTTTCCACTTGTTTTACCATCTCCAAGGCCATCTTATAAGCTTGGAAATATATTATCGCTATTTGCCCTTTTATCCAGTCATAGAGCTCTTTACTTGTAAACTTACTTTCGAAGAATTCTCTTTTTTCCTGGTTTTGCTTGATTGACTCTTTATGTACTTTTAATTCTTGCTCAGCAATAGCTTGGTTGATTTTATTAGCCTCTATTGTATGATTAATCTGCTTCACATCACAGGTAGCTAACTTTTTCTGTAAATCCCAATCCTCAGCACGTCTTTGATAACTTGCCATAATATTACATAACTCAGCACTTTCTCTTATGGTATCTGCTGTAGTAGTGAAAGAGCTTGCTCCTGCTTCCACAGAAAAACCAGGGTGAAAGCCACCATTGGAAAAACCAAATATTGTAGGTGACCAATGGGTTAATGCTGCAGCTCCAAATATACCGGACGCTCCTGCACGAGCTGCAATTGCTCCAGCGTGTAAATCCACTCCCTTATATTCAAGAGACGACAAACCAGTCAACGATCCACCAAAAAGTAAATCACCAATAAATTGGAAAAAGTCAAATGCACTAGAATTCATTAAATTGTCATAATGCGATCTACGCTCCTCAGCATTATTTAAACTTGCACTTAGTGCATCTTTTTCTTTCTTTAAGGTCTCTATAGTCTTTTCTTTAACTGATGAAATTAAATTACTGATTATTCCTTCTTGTTTGTTGTATAGAATAGTCAGTAACTCGGCATCTCTCTTTTCCAAAACATCTAGTAACTCTGAGCCAAATTGCATCACAGTTTCAACTATTGATTTTGCATAACTCACCATCTGACTGAATCGATAATGTGGCAGTTGTATTTGTGGTAATTCTACAGAATGGCCTCCAGTTACTGCTGATAGTTGCTTAGGATTAAGCGGTGGCTGGAATAAAGGCGGTACTGCTTTTTTGCCTCCCATATCTAAACAATGTCTTATCTTGTATAAACGATCTTCAACTTTATCCCAAAGACCAATAAAGCTCTTGTTTTCAGGCTTGCAGAAGTAATTGCTGTATTTGATAAGATCATGAGCTTCATCAGATTGAACTTCAGGTTGTGAACCATAGGGTAGTTCTGTTTCCAGTTGCAATAAATCATGCGGTTTTAATTCATTGAAGGATTGAGGCTGAACTGAAAAATTTCCTTTTTTAATAGGTTTTGGGCCAAGTAAATCCCAAGCTCTGATATACAGCATCGTAGCTTGATTTAATGCTTCCCAAGATCCCTTAGCAAAGAGCATATCTCCCCAATCGATGAGATTGTTTACGTAAGATATGATGATGTACTTTTCAAATGAAGTTACATGTTGTTTTGCAATGGTGTATGGATCAAATGGATCAATCGCTAATTCTGTAGTAGTTTGCGTATCACTCAGTGATGCAACGATATTATCACTGTTATGCTCTTCAAAAGGCAAAAACTGCCATGCTTTATCATTGGTAGGGTTGAAGATATATTGATACCATTTTCTTGCTGTAGCAAAATCCTGCTCTCGATTTAAATGCCATGCAGTCAGCATTGGTATATGAAAGAATATCTCCCACAGATAAAGACCATAGGCACCACTAAAATCTAAAAGATCACTTGGACGATGAACAACACTATTCGTTGGGTTAAATCTTTCGAATTTAAGTTGTTCTATTTTCTGCGACTCTAAAGTTAAAATTCTCTTTGGCCCTCCAGCATAAGCTTTTTGCCGTAAATCACGCACATTGCCAGTGATGTTTAATCTCATAAAAGAGAATTTCATATCTTTAAAATCTAATTTTTTTGGAGTTTCACCGATATACTCAAACTCAAGTTTATTTTTATCCTTATTTATCTTATAAGTTGATTGCTCACTAATTGCAGATAAGTTGTAATCTTTAGGTAAAAGCAAGAAAGATTCACGAATATTTTCACGCTCTAAGTTACCTTCGACAATGAACCAACCTGGTTTATTGATTACTTGTTGTGATAGGGACTTTTTAAAATTACCTAATAATGTTAACCACTTTGTAGAATTATTTTCATATAAGAGTTTAGCATTACCCTCTTTATTGGTAACATTAGTCTCAAAGATGTTTTTGGTTTCTCCTAAAAGAAGCTTATCACTACTATCAATTACATCATAAGATGAACTCAGAATTTTATCTGCTAATATTTCATATTTTAATATTTTGTCTTTTAGTATGTAAGGATGTCTATCAGCACCAATAAATGTTACCTTATTTCCTTGAATGATATGTGCCATATAATAAAAATCAGTATATGCTGTAGTTATAGTGGTCCATGTACTGCTTTCATTGTTGTAGATATTTATTATTTCACAATTAAAGAAAATTGCTTTTTCACCTAGTACTACAGTCTTTATGCCGCATTTTTGTTGATTAGCAGAATGAGTATGAATTGTCCATCTTCCAGTTTCATCATCATAGATATCTACTTGTGAGGAGTTTTGATACTCACCTTTCTTACCTCCAAAAAAGATGACTTTTCTGCCTACTACTGCAACTTGTGTGTACCTTCGTGCTTCGCTAGCAGTGTGAGTAGTCCATCTTCCAGTTTCATCATCATAAATATCTATTTGTGATGAGTACTGATGATAACCCTTATCTCCCCCAAAAAAAATAGCCTTTTTCCCCACTACTACAGTGTCTATATCATATCGTGCTTCAGTAACTGGACGAGTTGACCAGCTTTCTGTTTCATAATTATAAATATCTATTTGTGAAGACTGCCATCCTCCAAAGAAAATAGCCTTTTTACCTACTACTGCAACTGTGTCTCGTGCTTCACGGGTAGCATGAGTTGTCCATGTGCCTTTTTCGTCGTCATAAATATCTATTTGTCTGGATCTACCATTACTTCTTTCTCCCCATCCTTGAAAGAAAATAGCTTTTTTGTCTACTACTTTAACTTTTCCACCAGATTGTCCTTCACTAGCGGTGTGAGTTGACCATCTGCCTGTTTCATCATCATAAATATCTATCTTTGATGAGTATTGACCTCTCCAGCCTCCAAAAAAAATAGCCTTTTTGCCGACTACTGCAACTTCTGCATTCTCTCTTGCTTCACTAGCAGTATGGGTTGTCCAATTTCCGGTTTCAGCATCATAAATATCTATTTTCGATGAATATACTCGATCACCTTTTGATCCGCCAAAGAAAATAGCTTTTTTGCCTACTACCGCTACTGCAATGTCTAGTGATCTTCTTGCTTCACTAGCAGTATGGGTTGTCCAACTCCCGGTTTCATTGTCATAAATATCTACTTGTGAAGAATATTGATTACTACTTTTGTCACCTCCAAAGAAAATAGCCTTTTTATCTACTACTGCAACTTCCGGAGAGCTTCGCCCTTCACTAGCAGTGTGAGTTGTCCAGGTTTCATTTTCATTATCATAGATATCTACTTGTGAAGAGTATTGATTAGTACTTACAAGGCCACCAAAGAAAATAACCTTATTACCAATTACAACTTGCGTTGCGCTTCTTTTAGTATATTTCTTCAAGTTAACAGTACGCATTTCATAAGCGAGATTATTAACAAACATTCCTTGCTGACTCTCACTGGCAACTAAATCTTCATCAAGAGTAAATAAATTAGATGGGCTTACACTATCAAATTTTGTTTCACCAATGACAATTACTATTCGTCTCTCTTTTCCATCTTGTTCTTTTAGATAAAAAGCTGCTACTTTCTTCCAGTATAATTTCTTTGCTTCATTAACTGGCTCCACTTTAATATCACTTGCAAGCTTTTGCGGTGCTGTCCAACTGCCACTTGGCTTTTGAAAGATATAATTAATCGTTGCATCAACTCTTTTTTCTTTATCTTTCCCTTTTTCAATTTGCTGCACCCAAAATATAAATAATCTGTTAAATGCATGTATTGGGGTTATAGTTTCAACTGGTATCGATGCTTCTATTTTCTCCCACGCAGTCCAGTAAAGTATATTTTGGTTTTCTTCATCAAATATTGCTGTGCGGTAATAATAATCATAGGGTTGGGCAAGGGTGCGACCAATAACATATAAAGTATTTTTTCCTTCTACTCTCTCAAAACAACTATCAACTATCTTTAAGCTGGTTACTTGTTCAAAATCTTCAAAATACTTCATGTATGCATCACTTACTCCTTCATCGGTGATGTTTCCTTGCATTAAAGTATTCTGTAGCTTTTTGTACTCTGGAGTTATAACTTTACGTAAAGTCGGATTTAAGTAGTTTTCTGGATATAATTTTATCTTATTACTTGCTTCCCATTCTCGATAACTAGATAGCCATTTCCATTTTTCTTCAGTAAAGTCTTTATCAACCTCTACACCTTCTTCTATCTTCATCATAGCGCGATGAATGTATAGCTGAACACTATTTAGTGCTGCTTTAATCGGCGAAATCTTTGAACATTCACTCATTTCAACATCTATCAGCAAGAATCCATAGAGATCCCTCATGTTTTTTAGGTCTGGATTGATATGTATCATGTATCTCGATAGAATATCTCGCTTTTCTCTTGCTAAATATCCTTCATCTTTTTCGGTGATTAGCTCTAAATCTCCAGCAATATCGGTGTATTTATTCCATCCATTACTTGCTTTTAAATTATATAAATCCTTTAACTTTAGTAGAATTTTTACGTTAATTCCTGTGATGTCCATAACAGATTTGATTCTCATCAAAGAATTCACCGGATCTTGCTTGCCAAAGCATTGCTTAAATACTTCGACTTTTTTAATAGCTTCAAGTGTATCTTTATTCCAACCAGTGAGCTGAGCCATTTTCTCCGTTACTTTATCACTGCTGTAGTCATACCAGCTTATGTATTCTGGTAGCGTGGAATATGATGCTTTAAGTGTTTTATAGTTTAACAGAGTCCGAATCTGCTCAATTGACCATTTTCCCTCTACTCCATAGGCACTCTTGTAACTTGCAATATCCTCTACTTCAAGCTTCAATGTTGTAAATACATCTATGTTATGAATGAGCTTTTCTAAAAATCCTTTCTCTGCAAATGGTCGTGGATTTTCCGAGTGAGGAGTAAACGTATAAATAGCATCGAGTATCTCAGGTTGAATGTTGCCTATGCACTTATATACTTCATTATAGAAACTCTGCAGATCTTTTACTTCCTGTACTGAATTGTGCAATTGTTCTGCAAGTTGCTTGCTTAAAGCAGGATTAATTAATCTGATTATTTGTTCAGTGGTAATTGTATGTTTCTTTAGCCAATCGTTAAATTCAACTACGTTCTCTTGATTTACTCCTTCTATCTTTAATTGTGATAAGAGCTCTGCTATTGGTATATTTATTAATCTTGCAAGCAGAACTTGTTTGTATACTTTTAAAATCTCTTCCCCAAATACTTTTTGATCGTTATGGTAGTTAATCAAAGAAGTTAATTCATTACTGTTTACTTCTAAAATATTTTGCAATGCGCTATAATTACTTGCTGTGGCAGCTAAATCTTTGAAGCTTTTCTGACTTAAAAGTGTTTTAAATTCTGGTAAATTATCAATTTTATTTGATACGCTCTCTGGTAAGCTATCAGCATACAATGCGAATATTTTAGCTAAAGGTTGTTGGAACTTTTCTTGTAGACTTTTAATCTTTGCTATTTTTTTTTGATCAATTTTACCTTCACTTAGTGCTTGAGTTATAGTACTTTTCATAATAGTCCAAATAAGGTAAAATAAGGATTTGTAGTAGTGAAGGTAGGTATGCCAGCAGCATATAGTTATGACTTAAGGAAAAAAGCAATGGAAGCTCTAGACGAGGGAGAAAGCAGAGAAACAGTGGCAGCAAGATTTAAAATTGGACGAACTACTTTGTGGGAGTGGCAGCAAAGAAGAAAAGAAACAGGTGACTTTCAATCAAAAAAACTTGGAAATGGAGGTTACAATCACAAAATTACCGACTGGGATGCCTTTGCTAAATTTGCCAGAGAAAACGGAGGAAAGACTCTATTGGAAATGGCTAAACTTTGGAGCAACGTTAGTATCCAAACTATCCACCGAGCCCTGAAAAAAATTGGATTTACACGCAAAAAAAGACCTATGGGTACAAGGAAAGAAGCGAAGAAAAACGTGCTAAATTCTTGAAAATTATAGCAACAAAAGAACCTAAAAACTTAGTGTATATAGATGAGTCTGGCATTGACAACACTGAAGACTACCCCTATGGATATTGTCAGAAGGGACAGCGGTTTTATGCCCTAAAATCTGGGAAGAAAACTCAACGAATCAGTATGATTGCAGCTTTAAGTGAAAGAAAAATAGTTGCTCCATTAACCTTTGAAGGCCACTGTAATATGGATATTTTTAATGGATGGTTTGAGCAATTTTTGATACCGACCTTGGAACCTGGACAAACTGTCATTCTTGACAATGCTACTTTTCATAAGTCTGATAAGATCATTAAGCTTGCTAAAGGGATTGGTGCAGAAATTTTGTATCTGCCACCGTATTCTCCAGATTTTAACAAAATTGAACATCATTGGTTTGCTATAAAAAACAGAGTCAGGAAAAACATTCCTCTATTCAAGTCTTTTCGTCATGCTGTTGATTCTGCCTTTCTATGATCTGTTCGGATTATTATGAGAAGTGCTATAACTCGTCAAATGACCAATTAAGTTTGTTTGCTAAACGAATAAAGCGATGTAGAAAGCTTAGTGCTTGATTATCAAGATTGTTTATCGTCTGTTCTGTAATAGTAAGTGTTATTGAACCTTTAATTTTATTATAGCTATCAAGCAATGGTTGAAGCTTATCGTGCTCTATACCTGTTTGTGCAATGAATGTATCAACATTTTTCAGTTGATCTATTTCCCCGTCTTTTATTCCATATACCTCTTTTAAATAAGCTTCTGCCTCATTATCAGACGTAATTACTTTATATTCTTCCGGAGAAAGACCTAAAGACTCTGCATCAGTGTCAGCATTTTCAATGAGCATTTTGTATATCTCTACTAAGCTTGTTTTATGCTTTTTAAGGTAAGCACGTATACTCATTAGCGGAAAATTTGCTGGAAGATTAAAAGGATATTTGGCAGTTGCAAGCTTGCGTAGAACATCATCTCCAAGATCATGTTTTAGCTTTTTCTCCATTATCTCATTGACAATTTCAAGATATAACTTTTCTTTGTTAGTATTGTCGCAATCGAGTTTAATATCGTAGAGATCAGGACGACGTTCCTTAAGTGATTTAGTTGGTTGTGTAATATATTTATCAACTATTTCCAATAACTTAACCAGATAAGCTGCTGGACTTAGTACTGATTGGCAACTTTCGCACTGATTGTAATTATCGGTATTAAAGATTTTTGGTATATGCATGTTTTCCCCTATAAATTTTAATGTATATTGCAGCAGTGTTGAGCTCGATAATGAGGCTCAGAAATTTCCTTAGCATTTGCTACATAAACTGAGATAAACTTCTTCCTAGCTACAGCTTTTTTGTAGATATCCCGTGCCGTGCTTTCTAAAAATGTATCTTTTACTGCTTCAACAAACCTATCTTCAGATAAGTCAGTAATCTTGAATGCTGAGTCATATAGAAGATTTCCGTTATCTTTAAAACTGAGTAGCTGCTCAACAGTGGAATCATCAAGTCCTATCTTCTGTAAACGAGTAAGCGCATCTTTTGTCATTTCTTTTTCTCCCTTCATAAATTTTTTAAAATGTAACTACAAATGAAAAAGTTTCACGAGTTGCTGCGGTTCTGATAAGTGGTACCGTGTGTTCTAAAACTAATAAAATTCCCGGATTTTCTATATCTTGTGGTTCAAAATATCTCTGTCCTGGAGGCAATTCTTCTTTTACCTTAGTACCAACCATAACCCCTAGTTCCCGTATAACTTGATTTGCTGCATCCGTGAAATCGAAAGTAAATGTGAGGAAAAGGTTATTGGTTGGTACATTAGAGGGCCTAAACCTTCCAGAAGGAGTAACAAGCTCTCCATTTTCATCACCTGTGCAGAAGAGAACCTCATCGACAACGCGTCTGCCAAGTTCATTTAGCAGTTTTTCAGACGTAATGGACTCTGGTGGTGTATCTTCAGTATACTCTATAGTAACTGTTCCACCTGTAGGAATAGAGCTATTTTCCGTACGTTTTATTACACCAGCAACTGTATAGTCTATACTTGACTGATAAGTTGTTTGCTCTTTAAAAACTTTTACATCTTTAATGGGGTAGTGTTCAAGCTTAATTTCACCCTCAACAAAAACTTTTTCGACCTGATGGCTACTTTCCCAGCTTTCATCACCCGTTCCCCAGGCAAGATGTATTGGTTGCTCTTTTATGCTTGCTGCTATTGCTGCTCTTCCCGTTTGGGTGAGGATTGACATTATTTTTCTCTCTGTAGTTTGCCTTCGTTATTGGGAATGGCTCAAACCTGGAACTATAGGCAAAAAGCACTCTTTTTCCATTACTTATAAGATTAGTATAGGATGAAAGCTTCTTTAACGCATGCCTATTACTTAATATATACATCTTTCATAGTTGTATGTTTAAGTGAAAGAAAAATATTTTATCGATATTTCGCTTAAATTTCTGTTGATTAATTCTTAAATTATGTTAAGTGTAGCGCATCATGTTACACATAGTATATGGTTAATCTTCATCCTAGCAGAGAATTCTGGGAGAGCAGTTTAGAAATGCCAGTAGATCATTGGCTACTTAGCTTTCAAAATGAGGAAATGCGTAAAAATTGGCTTTATTCCCTCTCAGGTAGACAACTAAATGTTATCTTTCTTCACTGTTTTAAAGGTCAGCAAAATGAGCAATTATTTAAAGAACACGAGTTTTGGAAGTATGATGATATTTCAGTTCAACAAAAACGTAAAATGCTCATGAACTGTTCAGATTCTTTGTTCGAATATTATCTACTTAGTCATTTTAACCATTCTAAACTTGAATCTGCTGTTGTTGAAGTAGCAAAATCTGCTTTGAGTGAAGAGTTGATCACACAGTTTTTATGTAAAAACAATAAACATGATAAAAAATCCTTGATCTTTGTTTTATTTCACAGTGATCCAGAATTAATCAAATGTGTTTACCACTTTGATAAAGTACAAAAGAAAGGATTTTCATCTTTCGCTTTACAGAATTCTCCAAGGCAGATGAAAATTCCATTTAAAAACTTTATATCAAAAGAAGTTATTCACCAATTACTACAAGAATACGATGCTGAAAAAGATGATGGCTTTGAAACTCAACTACAAGGTTTTTTCTACCATCAAAATCGTATATACGTGTTTATACGTCGTGCTAGCAATAAAGACTTACTCTTCAGTTCAAACCGCATTATCCATGGATATAGGCCAGATTGGATTATTCTGGATTTTGCACTACATGGTAATCAAGTAAATCTATGTGCTAAGAATTTTAGTGAAAGCCTAAAAATAGCAAATAGTATCGTAAGTCATTATTTTGAACGTGAATGCTTGTTCATCAACATGCAAGACCAGAATTGTACACTTCTTGTTGCAACATTCTTGAAATCTTCCATAGAAGGTACTGATCCTAATATTTGTCTATTTGAGGTAAAGTTTCGTTCGACTCAGCTCAAGAAAGACACGTACTTAGTTATAGTTACCAATCCAGTTAACTCAATTGCTCGGGAATTACAAATGCTAAAACTAACAATCGAGCAAGATAATTCACTTGTTGAATCTATTCGTATTGTATTTCAAGAGAAGAAAGTGACTCTGTTCTTTAAAAGGAATCAACATTATACTACTATTTATTACTCAGAGCACATACTCAATAAAAACGGGCGAGAAGATTTTAAATCATTAATGAAAGAGACCTATGGACTTACAATTCTCCCAAAAGCAAGCTGTTGCAGATATTCTGAGATCTCATGACTCCTGGATTGATCCTAGTAAAGCTTATTTAGAAACTGCATTGTGGTTGTCTGGCCTTGGTTTTATTAAATTAAAAGAAGTTGATTTTGTTATTTGCTCTCGCGAAGAAGATCATCTAGATTGGCCTCACGTATTTTACCCAGATTGTAATAATGAAATTCCTATTAGTCCAGATTTTGATGAAGAGTGTGATGACATGCTTTGTGAAGATTGTTGTCGCTATATTTTACCCAATACTCATCAAAAGCAACGATTTCACCTACTATCAACCAATCTTAACTTAGAAAAAATTGCAAGTTGGTTCGAGGATTTATTAAGCGGCTCAAGATTAATCTGGCGAAGAGCAGCAGAGGGAGTTTACCACATAAGCAGCCAAGGTAGTATAGTAAGCGTAATTATTCTTGACCTTTGCACTGATGCAGTACATTTAACCGTAGATAAACTTAGAATTCAGCCCACTATCCTAATTACCGTAAGAGAAAATATACCAAACTTGCCACTTGTTTTGCCTATCGTAAAAATGTCTGATCTTTTTTGTGAGAATAAGAGTTTACATGAAATAATTCTTGAAGCAGCTATACCAGAGTTAATTGCTAATGTTTCTACGCAAATCTTTCCCATTATTTCACTAAAGGAAGTTAAACCTAAATTACCAAAAAAGGTTCTACAACTAAAGTTTTCGCATGGTGTGGTTTACGTCAATGACATCGAAGTAGTAAATAAACGAGCTACGTTGTGTGTTAGTATTTTTCGCGTTTTATTCAAACAATTCCTTAATGATTTTGAAAATGATGTACCGTTAGAGAAACATATACCCCTTAGCATTGAAAAAATAGCAGACCGTTTAACTTTTCATTCAGAAATCACAGATTTAGAACAACAAATAAGATATCCTCTGAATAAAATGCAAAGAACGATAAAAGAAAAACTAGCCAATCAATTGGGATTAAGCATTAAACGTGATGATGTTATTCAAACCATTGGTTGGCCAGAATTAACTTGTAAAGAACACGGTTATCGTCTTAATCCCTTTAGTCTTATGTTAAAAAGGTAAATTTCTGCTTCACCTCTTGTATTTCCTTTTATAATTTTTATTTCCACAGCTACTTCAGATTTGATGGCATATTTTTATTCTCTATGAGCTTTAGCCTTCCTACAACGACAAAGCTTTTTGAAACCCTATTCTTTTGCATACTAAATACCGCAAACTTGTGAATACCAACTGCCATTAACCTTACTGATAAACTTTGTTGGCAAGGACTGACCATTTTTTGACTCAAACATCAACTGGCGAATATTTTCCTCTTCGATTGGTTTTAACATGAGCATACCAGAAGTATAAACATTTCTTAAACTGCTTGCACCACTTAAACTTTGAAAAGGATTTTCCTTAGGAAGCTTTTTATTAACATTGTGAGTTAAGATAACTCCTGCACTTGGATTAATTGTAGAACGTAACTTTTCGACTTTTTCCTGCAAAAAGGAATACATAACATTGTTGTCATTTTCATTTCTATAGTTAAAGACATTGCGTAAAGAGTCAATAACGATAACATCTACCTCTGCTGGGTTGAAAAATTGTTTTACGGTATTATAAACTTTACTCTCGTCAAGTAGTAAATTAGTATCAGATGTAATAGCAAAGTTATTGGCAACTAAGTCCAAAAGTTTGCTGTCAATCTTAAGTTGTTGTAGTCTCTCACGCATATAGTGATAGCCAACATCAGTTTGTAGATAAAAGATTTTTAGAGGTTTTACTGGTACCATATCAAAAAATGGAACACCTGCTGACATATTAGCGAGCCAAGAAATCAAAAAATCAGTTTTTCCCACTTTAGGAGTACCACCAAATACTAATAATCCACCTGGTATTAAGATTCTTGGGGAAATTATATCTTTTGGTATTGGTGACTTATCGTTTAAATACTGCTTTACAGAAAAAGCTGAGATGTTTTCTTTAACTACTGGATTGGCTGATATTAACAGCCGGTTTATATCTATTTCTTCTGCAATAGCATCAAGAGCACTCCATCCACTCTTTTTACCTTCTGGAATGTTGAGAATAGAGCACTTTAGATTACTCAGCTTATTAGCTATTTTTTCAGCATACTGTTTACCTGCTTCATTATTGTCTGGCCAAATGATGATCTGTTTTCCATTGAGAGGTGAAAAGTCTGTCTGATCAATTGAGTCAAACATCATTGTTGTTGCTGTGATACCATGATTTGTTAATTTTTCAGCACATTTTTCGCCTTTTACTATAACTACTCTGTTTGATTTTATGATTTCAGGAATGTTGAAAAGTGGCTTTGTGTGCGTTTTAGTATTCCAAGCATAATAACTGTTATCATTATAAAGATAGACATAAATAATGTCTTTGCCGTTTTCATCACGGTAAATGAATCTTTCAGCATTGAGCCATTTTGATATTAAGCCAATAACGTCAAAAAGTTTAGTTTTACCAGTAACAAATGCCCAAAGACTGATGATATCTCCACTTTTACCGGTAACTAAGCTAGACCAATTTCCTGCCTTCATGTCGACTACGATTTGGTCCTTTTGTAGATCAGCAATACAAAACTTCTTTTTATAGAATCTTCCATTAGGAAAAAGATGAGAAATGCATGCTTTAATATTATGAAGTAGCAGTGATCTAATTCCTAAAACATCTTCAGAATCTTTCCACAAAAAGTTTTCTGTAATACTCCAAAAATCCATATATCCCCCATATTTACTTTTTTACTATTTTTTTACTTTTCAATTTTTTAATTCCAATTAACTGTTGCCTTCATAAAACTCGCGTAACTACCATATTCTGGAGTAATCACTGAGATGATCTTATTTTTTTCACCATATCCACTAGTTTCCGTGCCAATCTTAACTAAACATTCCAGGCCATTTAGTTCTGAAATGGATTTAATTTTACGGGCAAGATTTGCTTCTTCTCGATCATCATGAGGATAGATATTGCGAGCTGACTCCAAAATACTCCTAATCATCGAACGACCCATTTCTCCCCAGACATCTTCTCCATTTTCGTTGAGTTTACTCCCTTGAATACCAAAGATTTGATAGATCTTACGTTTTGAGTATGGTCCTTCTACTACAGTAAATTCGAGATTTAAGTAAATGCTGCCAGTATTTTTACTTTTCGTGAGTAAGCCATTTGGTTCATGACCTCCAGGACAAATTTTAACCAATACTTTTGCTATGGTACCCGCTGGTATTAAGCTACTCCTTGGTTTCGCAGTATTAAAATCAGTTAAAAAATCTGTTAGCATATTGTTCCCTATAAATTAAGTAAAAAAAAGAATCAACTCCATTGGTCTACAAGCTGCCAATGACCATTTATCTTATCAACAAGCTTACTTGCCACACGTTCACCATTACGCAGTTCAAATACTATCTGACGTACAGTACTTTCATCATCTTGAGAAAACATCACCATGCCAGTACTATAAAATCCCCTCAAAGAACCAGCTCCGCTTAAACCCTGAAATGGATCTTCTTCCAGCATCTTTTTTGATAATTTTTTTGTATGATGAGTGAGTACAATGCAAGCATCTGGATTGACAGCACTGCGTAGCTTTTCAAGAGTCTTTTGCAGAAAAAACAGCATAGCACTGTTATCATTTTCATTTCCATACTCACTGCTAAAGATGTTACGCAATGGATCTATGGCCAAAACATCAGGTTTAAAGCGTTCTTTCACGATTTCCTTGATTTCACTTATTTCATCATGATTAAATGATAAATGCACTTTTGGCGTAATGATTAAGTTGTTAGCAGCTACATTCAAAAGTTCGTTATCAAGTTGAAGTTGTTGCAATCGTTCTTTCATATATTCATATTCAATTTCAGTTTGCATGTAGAAGATCTTCAAAGGTCTACTCGGCGTCATGCCAAGAAACGAAACTCCAGCAGCCATGTGGACAAGCCAAGAGATCAAAAAGTCACTTTTGCCGATTTTAGGTGGGCCACCCAGTACCAACAAACCTCTTTTAGTTAGAATTCTAGGGGAAATTATGTCCTCTGGTATTGGCGTTTGATCACTTAAATACTCCTTTACGCTGAAAAAGGGGATTTTTTGACCGATATTGAAAAAGCTTTGTTCCATATCACTCCTTTTAAAATTAAATTTAGGCAACAGAAGCCAAGGTTTTGGCTTTAATTTTCGCAAGTAATTTACCTAAATGCGGTTCTTCAACCATATTCAGGCAGCCACTGCGATCTTTAGCGGGATATCCCCAAGAGTTAATAGTCTGACAGACAAATGAACGTTTCTCTGTACCATCATCTTTCTTGATTCCAACCATGCTAATTACTTCATCAACAATTCCAGGGAGTTCACTGGCAGTTTTAGCCCCTTCACATTGAGGAAGCCAGGTTGGACGATTGAAATCATCAAGATACTGACCTAAAGTGCCAACTATGATGATGTCTTTATCCCGAATATGTTGAAACTGATTGAGCCATGCCATCATCTCCTGAGCAAGTGTTCCGTAAGCAGCTCTCATGTCCTGTTTCCCTGATTTCTCAGAAAAAGCTTCAGGTTGCATCTTTGCCCAAAGTAGACATAAACGTGATGCAACGGTTATACTATCGATAAAGATAGAGCGGTATTTAGAAATCTCCGAAAGAAGATCTTTGTACTTACCAGATACATGCTCATAGTGTCTTTGACTATATGCTTGATCAGATTTTAATGCAGGGTTTGGACCACCAATAAGGCAAGCTACATCCCGTGCTTCATTCCAGGTACGAATACTGATAGAATCCCCTTTCCACTCCTGAACGGCTAAAAGTCCTGCTTCAAAATCAAGACAAAGTGTTGTTGACTCATCAAGAGTTTTAAGTAGACTGGTTTTGCCAATTCCGTAAGGTCCAAAGATTACTATCTTCACACCTGTTACCATTTTTACTCTTTCTTCGCTGTTTATTATTTTTAAAGTCATATATCGTGGCCCTCCTATAAGAGTTATACTAGAACTGTTACTTATTGTTTGATTTGCTAAAAAAAATTTTTTATGTGCCGTCTTATTCGTTGCAAAGTGTTATAAACCGTTGTGCGTGGTATTCCATTTATTTCAGCTATTTCTGGAACACTGAAAAATTCCAGTTGTCTGCATAGTACTTGCCATTCTTGGGGTAGTGTTGAGATAACGTCGTTCACATCAATACGAGTTGTTATTTCAGTGATAAAACGACATCTATCATCGACCACTTCATGTAGCTCATCAGGATCAACATAGAATATACCTTGTCTGCCGCCGCGTTTTTTGCAGAGTTGCTTATTGATTAAATTAATAGCTCGACACTTAATAAGTTGACATACAAAGGTAGAAAAAGAGCTTCTACTTTCGTCATATTTCTCAATAGCAGGCCAAATCATACAGAAAAGTTCTTGCTCAATATCTTCAAGACTTTCATGAACAAAACACTTTAAGTTTTTTATACATTTTGCGTAATGTCTAACGTATTTAACAATTATGGGATCAATTCCCGAGTAAGAATTCTTTGATTTCATAACTTTTCTTGAATAATTCACTTCTTCAAGAATGGTTGTTTTCGGAAACTAATTGTAATTGCGGAGCAAAATTAAATAATTGTGATGCGATTTTTAACTTACTGATATTCTATGCTTTTTTTTCTGAGAATAATGGCGATAGCAATTTAAATAATGGTGATGGCGCACAACAAGCAGCAATTACAGTATAAATCATATAAGAAATGATTGAAGGTTTTGAACTATGAATTTCGGTTTAAGCAGTGAAAGATTAAAAGCAGAACTATTGTTGCAGATAAGATCGTGTCTTTCGTATTTACTACCTAATGGCACTTTTTGCAGAAATGAGTTTCAAGTAGGGGATATCTGGGGTAATAGAGGAAAAAGTTTAAGAGTAGAGCTAAGTGGCAGTAAAGCCGGGTTATGGAATGATTTCGCAACCGGGGACGGTGGTGACATTATCGATCTTTGGGCGGCTGTGCATAGAAAAAACGCCAGGACAGAGTTTTCTGAAGTAATGGCTTCTATAAGTGAATGGCTTGGCAAACAACACACTAGAGAAAAAAAGAGTATCAAAGATCTAGAACAGCACCTGACTTGTAGCTGGAATTATTACGATGAAAACAACCAAGTTATTGTTATAGTTTACCGATATGATCCACCTGAAGGAAAGAAAGAATATCGTCCATTTGATGTTAAAGAACTGAGATTTAAAGAGCCAGATGTAAGGCCACTCTATAACATTCCAGGAATTTTAAAGTCTGATAAAGTTGTTCTGGTTGAAGGGGAAAAATGTGCTGAAGCGCTTATAGAACAAGGTATCACAGCTACAACAGCAATGTTCGGGTCGAATGCATCTCCTGATAAAACAGATTGGACACCGCTTAAAGGTAAACATATTGTCATTTGGCCAGATAATGATGAAGCAGGCAAACGATATGCTGAAAATGCTGCCAAAAAGCTGTCAGATCTTGGTGTTGCATCACTTACCACTCTTAAGATTCCACAAAATAAACCAAAAGGTTGGGATGCTGCAGATGGTGTGTTAGAAGGAATAAATGTTGAAGAGTTTTTGGCTTCAACCCCATGTATAAATTTACCTGCTACTAGTACTCCAACTACTGATATTCTAAAGACGAAGAGATTTGTTTCATTTCCTGCAAGACAATATTTGAGTGACAAATCACCAATGCCGGAGGATACAATTGCCCCAAGAATCTTAACTCCAAGAGGGCTTTTAGTCTTTGCTGGTGCACCTAAGGTAGGAAAAAGTGACTTTCTTATTTCTTGGCTTTTCCATATGGCATCTGGAGTTTCATTCCTTGATATGGTGCCTAAGAGACCTTTAAGAATCTTCTATCTTCAGACTGAAATTGGTTACCATTATATGCGTGAACGGGTACAACAACTAAAACTTAGTGAGGAATTGATAGAGTTTGCTGCAGATAATTTGATAATTACGCCACAAGTAAAGATGCTTTTAAACGATGATAGTATGGATGAGGTTGTTGCTGAAATAGAAAGGTCATTTGGTTCAAACACAGTTGATGTTATTGCTATTGATCCACTGCGTAATATTTTTGATGCTGGTGATAATGGTAGTGAAAATGACAATAATGCAATGCTCTTTTTCTTACAAGAGAGAGTTGAAAAGCTAAGGACATTAGTCAACCCAGATGCAGGGGTTATTCTAGTGCATCACACGAAAAAGATACAAAAGAAATCATTAGAAGAAGATCCATTTCAGAGTTTCAGTGGTGCTGGTTCGTTAAGAAGCTTTTATACTACGGGAATGATAATGTTTAAGCCAGATGAACGGCAAAGTAGTCGTCAACTGATGTTTGAATTACGTAATGGTCACGCTATTCCATCAAAATGTGTTGATAAAATCGATAACTGCTGGCACATACTTGATTATGAGTCACAGAGACTGATACATAAAGATTATGGACAAAAATTAGATGCAGAGCGTTCTCGTAGATATGATATTATACTGCAATTAATTTACGACGAGGCGAGAAATAGAGGGAAAGTATATACAATCAATACATTCTGTGAGGTATTTGAAAATAAAGCAGGTCTTGGTAGTAAAAACTCCATTCGTGAACGCATTGATGTTCTTGCTGCAAAAGGTTACATTAAGTTTAACAGGAATGATAAAAATGCTGAAAGAAGTAAATATGGAATACTTTGTGTTGAGGATATGGAAAAGAAAGTTACAAACCAACTAAATAAGGATATTACAGTGTATGAGAAGATTTTACCAACCGATTACAAATCGCCAGAATATGGCAGTATTATGCCAGTTGAAGATTCAAACACTTGGCTTTACTATAATTAGATCTCTTCTACTAATTTAATCAGCTACAATATTGATTATTTCAGACTCCAGAACTCTTCAGTCTTGGCAGAATCTGGTGCAGTTTATGAGATCTGGTACTTTCTGGTAGTAAAAAAATGCTAGATTTTCAATGGTTTAAGGGTTGACAGATTTCTGAGCTGTAATCTGGTTTAGGTGGCAAAAAGCTTAGAAGTATTGCGGGGTTTTGACCAGTCTCCAGTTTCCAAAATTTCCTATTATTATATAATAATAATATAGTAGTATGACTTTAAAACATACTACTCTGTTCGTTTCTCTTTTATTAACCAGTCTAAAATAATAAGCTATGGAAAGCTCTCTTTCAAAGTTATCTGATAAAAGAAATGAAAGACAATGCTCAAAAAAAACAAATGACCGTAATTGCGTTTTAAGACGATTCTATGATCTGAGAATAGAAATATACCACCCTGACCTAACTAACGCTTGTAACACCCTTTAAAAGGCAAATGAAAGGTACTCTTAATGATTTCATTGGTGCAAATAAACTTACGTGTAAGTTTAACGTCATTTTTATTCATTGTAAAGAAAAAATTTGTATGAAGGTCTTATTTAGAAAACTCACTTTGCAATAGCTTTACTTCTACCATAAGTTTAACAGGCTTCAGAAGGCTCTTACTCTCATCTTTTTTTTATGCTGATAAAACTCAAATAAACACTGAGTTTGGTCAGGTCTCCGTGGAATACTCAATAGCCTCTTGGTATCTGATAGCAAAAGAAAGAAGTGTAATCTGAGGTGGGCTTTTGGTGAATTGAGAAATTTTCAATTCTTTCAAACGACTTATTGTTTTTTCAAATCTAGCTCATATCAACTTTTTGGAAGAAATAACTTAACTAAAACAAAAAATTTTAGTGCAAATCAAATTTCTGACCTCATTTCTAGTATATATCTGTTAAGAGGTGGTTGAAAGAGCTACTATAACGTAGACAACCTCGACCCACATACTTCTTAGGGGTAGCACATGATTCTTGGATTTCCGTTGTTGGCCAATAAAAAAACTATAAACCGCTTTTTGATAGTACATTTTGACAGAACCAAACGATATTTTGGGAATCGGTGCTACTCATAGTTTTAAATAATGAATATGTCAATTTTAACACTCGACCTCGGCAAACAAACCGGCTGGGCTATTTTCACTGATGGAGTAATTCAAAGCGGGAGCGAAAGTTTTCATGGTAGCCGTTTCAGCGGAGGTGGAATGCACTTCTTAAATTTTCGTAGGTGGCTCAATGAGATGAGGGAAAGATTTTTAGATATTGAAGCAGTGTATTTTGAAGAAGTAAGAAGACATCTTGGAACTGATGCTGCTCATTGTTATGGTGGTTTCTTTGCCGTCTTAGCTGCTTGGTGTGAGGAGAACAATATTCCCTACCAAGGTGTTAATGTTAAAACTATCAAACGCTTTATAGCTGGTAATGGTAATGCAAGCAAAAGTGAAGTTATTGAAGCGATACGTGAAAAAGGTTTTTCACCTCGAGATGATAACGAAGCAGATGCTTTGGCATTGATGTTTTACGTTAATAATTTTAGTAAAGATTTTAATATGCTAGATAGCACATAGGAAATGGGTCCTTTCGGCCAGCCTGGCGGGTTTGCTGGGTTTGACCCCAGGCCTTCTTTAGCGTCAGAGATATTTTAAATATTAACTTTTTAATTATTAAGAATTTAAATTATATGAACTTAGCAATCCACTACTATCCTATTGAAAATCTTGTTGAATATGAGCGTAACCCTCGTAAGAATGACGATGTAGTAAACAGGATGTGTGCTTCAATTCGGGAGTTTGGTTTTCGTATTCCGATAGTTGCAAAAAGCGATGGAACTGTGGTTGATGGTCATTTAAGGCTTAAAGCAGCAAGAAAGCTTGGCATGGAAAGTATTCCAGTGGTGCTCAGTGATAACTTAAGTGATGGACAAACCAAAGCTTTTCGGTTACTGGCAAATCAATCAGCTAACTGGGCAAAGTGGGACGATGATCTTTTAAAGGTAGAAATTCAAGAATTAGAAGATCTGCAGTTTGACCTTAAAATGACAGGATTTGAGCTAGAAAAAGTTCAACGCTTTCTTGATAATATTGATGGAAGGGAAGAACAAGGGGAAAAGGGAGAAAAATTTTCTGATTTAGCTGGTGATGACAAAAAAGTGGAAATAACAAAACCAGGTGATCTATGGATTTTAGGTGGTCATCGAATCTATTGTGGTGATAGCTGCGAAGTTGAATCGTTTAAAGCGGTACTGGACGATAAAATGGCAGATATTACCGTGTGTGACCCTCCGTATAACGTAGCATATGGTGCTAGTCAAGAAAGAGAAGACAAAAAGATATTAAACGACAATCAAGGTGAAAAATACGAACTTTTTCTGTATGACGTTTGTACTCATGTTTTAGCAAACACGAAAGGGGCAATTTACATCTGTGCATCATCATCTGAGCTTTCGACCTTGCAAAAAGTATTTGAAGAAGCAGGTGGTCGTTGGTCAACATTTATCATTTGGGCAAAGAATCATTTTACGCTAGGAAGATCTGATTATCAAAGGCAATACGAAGCAATGCTTTATGGGTGGAAGAGCGGTAATAAACGTGAGTGGCATGGTGGTAGAAATCAAAGTGATCTGTGGTTTTATGATAAGCCAATACATAACTCACTGCACCCAACAATGAAGCCAGTAGAGCTAATGGAAAGAGCAATAGTAAACAGCAGTAGACCAGGAGATATAGTACTTGATCCATTTAGCGGCTCTGGAAGTACGTTGATTGCATGCGAGAGAACAGGAAGAATCTGCAGGACGATAGAGCTAGATCCCAGGTTTGTAGATGTAACGATAAAGCGTTGGCAAGTGTACGCAGGTAGAGATGCAGTTTTAGCAGGTAATGGAAAGACTTTTGCACAAATTCAAGAAGAAAAACAGTGAGAAAAAAGTGGAAAAAATAACGCAGACGGAATGGGCAAGAGAACTGGGAGTTTCAAAGCAATACGTCTGTTATTTAGTAAAGAAAGGAATCGTTGAATTGGAGGATGGTTTGATCAATAGAGAACAAGCAAATGAAGCAGTAGCAGCAATAAGAGATCCAAGTCAGCCACTGAGGAGAAAAGGTGGAGAAATTGAGGAAAAAAGGGGAAACACCAGTGAGCTCTCTACCATGCTGCTAAAAACCCGGATAAAAAATGAAATGGAGCGGGGAAAACTGCTGGAGGCAAAGGCAAAAGCCGAAATTGGTGAACTTATCTCAGTAGAAGAAGTAAAGACCGAAGCATTTAACGTGGCAAGAGTTGTCCGTAATAATTTGCTTAACATTCCAGATAGGGTTTCAGCGTTACTAGCATCGATAAATGACACAGAGAAGATCCATGAGACACTGACTGAGGAAATCAGAACTGCGTTGGAAGAGTTAGTATTTCAATGATGACATACAATTTAAAATTATTAAGGAATCGTTTTATCGCCTTAGTGAGCCTAATTCACATATTAGTTGCAATAATGATTTTAGGTAAAGCTTCAGCAGATACTTATTGTAGGGGGAAAATACCTTTTTCTCTTAGCTGTGTAAAAGTACAAAAATTGCAGCAGATGGCATTATGATATATAGCAGTAGTTTTTATGCAGGACTGAGGCCCGATCCACCGCTAAAAGTATCAGAGTGGGCAGATAAGAACCGTCAGCTTTCAACAATAGCATCATCAGAGCCAGGGAAATGGAGAACAGAGAGGACGCCGTACCTTAAGGAGATAATGGATTCACTATCTTCATCTTCGCCGACTGAAAAAGTGGTATTCATGAAAGGAGCACAAATTGGCGGAACAGAAGCTGGGAACAACTGGATAGGGTACGTTATTGATCAGACGCCAGGGCCAATGCTAGTAGTACAGCCGACAGTAGAAATGGGCAAGCGTTGGTCCAAGGGAAGATTTGCACCACTGATTGAAGATACGCCATGTTTAAGGAGTAAAATAAAAGATCCAAGGTCGAGAGATTCAGGCAATACTGTGCAGAGCAAAGAGTTTCCTGGAGGAACGGTAGTAGTAACAGGTGCCAACAGTCCAGTGGGTCTGCGCTCTATGCCGGTAAGATATCTTTTTCTCGACGAGGTTGATGCATATCCAGGAGATTCAGGAGGAGAAGGAGATCCAGTTTTACTCAGCATTGCTCGAACTAATACATTTACGCGGAGAAAAATATTCTTGGTTTCAACGCCAACGGTTCACGGAATAAGCAGAATAGAGAGAGAGTTTGAGAGTTCAGATAAACGATACT
Organism: Wolbachia endosymbiont of Oedothorax gibbosus; assembly: GCF_936270435.1. Taxonomy (NCBI): domain Bacteria; kingdom Pseudomonadati; phylum Pseudomonadota; class Alphaproteobacteria; order Rickettsiales; family Anaplasmataceae; genus Wolbachia; species Wolbachia endosymbiont of Oedothorax gibbosus. The sequence continues at coordinate 1,080,409 of NZ_OW370567.1, read as the reverse complement.
TTTTTGTACCTTGTCCAGATTGTGATCACTATCAGGTGCTGAAATGGCCACAAATAAAGTGGAAGGATAAAAATCCAAATACAGCGCACTACGTGTGTATAGAATGTAGCGGCAAAATAGAAAACCATCAGAAAACAGAGATGCTAGCTAGAGGTGAATGGAGAGCAACGAGGGAGGAGGGAAAAAAAGAGGCAAAAGAAGGGGCAAAAATAGGATTCCACCTTTCAAGCTTGTATAGCCCAGTTGGTTGGTATAGCTGGAAACAAGCAGTAGAAGATTATCTGCATGCAAAGGAAAATGAGCAATTACTGAAAGTTTGGATAAACACCACACTTGGAGAAACCTGGGTAGATAAAGGAGAAGTACCAGACTGGAAGCAACTATTTGAGCGTCGAGAAAATTTTCCGATAGGCATGGTGCCAAAAAGTGGAAAAATAGTATTGACGGCAGGGGTTGATGTACAAAAAGACCGCTTAGAACCTGTTCATAATCTCAAAAAAGTGATAAACTATGAGATGATGTATATGAATAAGGATATATGAGAAATTTATACCCAAGTGACATAAGTCGAGAACAATTTGAAAAAATCAGATCAATTCTGGAGAGTAGTAGGAAGAAAACAAAACCAAGAAAACTTGATTTGTATGATGTATTTTGTGCAGTGCTGTACGTCCTAAAAAGTGCCTGTCAGTGGAGAATGCTGCCAAAAGATTTTCCAAAATGGCGAAGTTGTTACGAATATTTTAAAAAATGGAGTGAAAAACCAAGCGAAGATACAGAAAGTACTTTGGAGCGTGTATTAAAAAAAATTAGTTGGAGAGACACGTATCAGCAATGGTCGGAAAGAAAGAACTAGTTTTTGTATAATTGATGCTCAGAGCGTAAAAAATGCAGATACTGCTGAAAATAAGGGCTACGATGCAGGTAAAAAAATTTCAGGAATAAAGCGCCATATTGCAGTAGATACACAAGGTTTACCACACGCGATTTATGTAACAACGGCAGAAGCAACCGACCGCAGCAGTGCCATGAAAATGGTCGAAAATGCTAAAGAAAAACTCTCTGAAGTTAAAAATATACTTGTTGATGCAGGCTACACTGGAGAAAATTTTGCAACACAAATAAAAGCAACTATTGGTTCGACGGTCGAAGTAATAAAGCGAAGTGAATTACACACCTTTGTTGTACTGCCAAAGAGATGGGTTGTTGAGCGCTCTTTTGCTTGGTTGGAAAAATGTAGGCGTTTGTGGAAAAATTGCGAGCGGAAACTCAACACTAGCTTACAAATGGTCGTTCTTGCTTTCACTTCTTTACTCCTTAAAAGATTATGAACAGGTTCTAAGAGGGAATGAAGGTAAGTTTGTGTATCAGGAAGGATTTTTAAGTGTGGTAGATGCTGAGCATTCGCAAAATTTTTACCCTTATACATTACTGGGAGGAATGTTTATAAAGAATACTACAAGTCAAGATATAAGCAGAACATTGAATTTTAGTGGTTCATCACTCTGGCGATTGTACCCTCCATTTTTAGACACTATATTGGGAGCAAGATTATTTGTTGGTACGCCAAACAATGTTAATACTAAGGAGGTTTCAAGCATTACTTGGAATGAAGTGTATAGCTGCAAACAGAACTTAGAATTTAGCGACTCAGCTACTATTAATATTCCAGCCAATAAAACGGTGGTGATCTTATTTTATACATCAGCTTATCTTTCTTCTTTTAACCCTTTTCATGGTGGGTATAGCTTTTTCATGGAATGGGGCATCCATAATTTTCGCAATAACTTTTTAACTGCAGGACTTGAGGTAGATATGGAAAGAACATTGAAGGCTTGGCAATGCCCAGGATTAGATGCCACCCACAAAATCTGGAATTGATACCAAAAAACAGAAAAAAACAATGCCAATTTATATTCATTTTGAAAATAACAAACAAGTTGAAACAACAACGCTGACTACTAAACCAAAAGGTGAAAACTGGTATGAAGCGCCAAAGAATTTCGACTGGCAAAAGAGTTATCGGTTAACAGAAGGAGGGAAAATTGTTGAAAGGAGTAAGGAGGATATTGAGCTGGAATTACTGGAAACTGCGAAACTTTCTGCACTTGATAGCATCCGTGTTTATTTTAATCATTATACTAACAAATACGCAGGATATTCTCATCAGAAGCTTAAGTCGTATGAAATACAAGCAAAAGCCGCAGAGAACATTTTAGCATCACCAGAGTCTATAAATAAGAAAGATGCAGAAATTATAACCTCAGTTATGGATTAGAAAATAGATAAAAGTATAACTAAGAAGAGGGAAACAGGGTAAACTCGAGTATTTTAGTAATAATAAGAGGTTACCCATGAAGAAAGATATTACAGAACTGTACTGTTGCGTCGAGGATTTTTGTCGTGCGGTAGATGATAATTTTGCAAATAGGTTCTTATCAAACGGCAAAAAACCAACCAGAGTACCAGAAATAGCGCACTCAGAAATTCTAACCATAATCCTATTATACCATAAATCACCATGTAAAAACTTCAAGGCTTTTTATCTTTGTTATCTTCAGTTATTCTATAGATCAGAGTTTTCAAAGCTGCCTTCATATCACAGATTTATTGCCTTAAAGCCGCGAGTTTTGTGGTATTTAGCATTACTTTTGCAATGGTTTTGTGAACAAGCAAAAATGACCGGGATTTCCTACATAGATTCTACTTCAATAGCAGTATGCCATCGAAAAAGAATCTCAAGAAATAAGGTTTTCAAAGGATTAGCAGAGTTAGGAAAGAATACTTACGGCTGGTTTTTTGGTTTTAAATTACATGTAGTAATCAATGAAATAGGTGAAATTCAAGGTGTTACGCTAACCAGAGGTAACGTCGATGACAGAAAACCTGTACCAACTCTAACCAAAAAACTAACTGGACTTTTGTTTGGAGATAAGGGCTATATAAAGAAAGAGCTCTTTGAGAAACTATTCGATAGAGGTCTAAAACTCGTCACTAAAGTGAAAAAAGGTATGAAAAATGCACTGATTTCGCTGAAAGAGAAGATTTTACTAGGGAAAAGATCGATTGTTGAAACGGTTTTTGGCTGCCTAAAAAACAAATTTGAACTTGAGCACACTCGGCATAGATCCACAGTAAATTTCTTGGTACATATTTTTTCTACCCTCATTTCTTATTCAATGCAATCGAAAAAGCCCTGTATTTCTCAGCTTTACTTCGTTGGTTAATCCATAACTGGGGTAAATTATAGAGCCATTAGCAAAAGTCCGTGATGTTACGGTTATTGAAATGGCAAGAATAATTCAGGAAAAAGCAAAAAGAGCGAAAAAAGCAATAATCAAGTGCGAAGAATTGGTGGATATAGCTGAAAGGGAAATCGGTGAAGCTAAAAGTAAGGAAGAGCTGCAAATTTTGCTAGATGATTGTAAACAAAAAATGCAAGAAAGTTGAAAAGGGGAAAAAGAAATGACAGGTGCGCCAAGAAGTGCGTAAGGAACAGTTGGTGGAAATCCAACACAGGTAAAGCTTAGCCAGCAACCTGGAACAGACTATTATGCTACGCAAGGTAACGAGCGTAGTAAGGCTAATGGAATGGACAATATAGGATACAACGAAAGTGAAGGTATTGAGTCTCGAAATTTTTTATGACATGGAGGTCGACGCTTTCTGTCAGGCGGAAGACAAAATAAGTGATAACGGTAAGGCAAGATATCACGTGCTCCATCGGGATCTAAGGCCGTGTCATGTATTGAGATGGAACTTACGTAAACTTGGGAGATCCTTTGTGCTCCTACCAAGGTACGTTGGAACAAGTCAACAAAGGCAAGAACTAACGAAAGGCACAAAGGAAGTCGGACTGACTGATAGTACTCAGAGTGTGGGAAAGCTACATACAAGGGAAAGCGGTCAGCAATGTAGTAACTGGTTTAGGGATTGATATGCCAATACAACGGAGGTTGGAATAACATGCAAGGGAAACTAAATCAGATAGCAGTAAGAGCCAAGCAAGATAAACGATTAAAATTTACATCGTTAATCTATCTGATAAATGCGGAGAATCTTGCTAAGTGTTATAAAGAGCTAAAACGTAACAAGGCTTGTGGTATAGATCAAGTGACAGTGGAAACCTATGGAGAGAATCTAGAAGAGAAACTTAAAGCACTAGTAGATAGTATGAAGAGAAAACAATATCAACCGCAACCAGTGAGAAGGGTATACATACCCAAAGCCGGGAGCGGAGAGAAGCGCGGACTTGGAATACTATCGACTGAAGATAAGTTGGTGCAGATAATGCTAAAGAAGATATTGGAAAATATTTATGAAGCAGATTTTCTGGACAGCTCATATGGATTTCGACCAGGTAGAAACTGCCACCAAGCGATTAAAGTACTGGATAAAGCAGTTATGTACAAACCAATAAACTATATTGTGGAAGTAGACATCAAGAAGTTCTTTGATAATGTTCGACATAAATGGTTAATGAGATGCTTAAGAGAGCGTATAGCTGATCCGAATGTACTGTGGTTAGTGAAAAGGTTTCTGAAAGCAGGAATAATTGAAATAGGGCATTATAAAGCAACCGATCAAGGAACACCGCAAGGCGGCATAGTAAGCCCTATATTGGCTAACATATATTTACATTATGTACTAGATCTATGGTTTGAAAAGAAATTTAAAACTCAGATCAAAGGATATACAGAGCTAATAAGGTTTTGCGACGATTTTGTAGTGTGTTGTGAAAGTGAGGAAGATGCAAAGAAATTTCTAGAGTTACTAAAACAAAGGTTAAGCAAATTTGGGTTGGAAGTATCTGAAAGCAAAACAAAAGTAGTGAAATTTGGCAGAAAAGAATGGCACCAAGCAATAAGAGAAAAGCGAAAGACGGAAAGTTTTGACTTCCTAGGATTTACGCATTATGGCGGAAAAAGTCGAAAAGGTAGATTAATCATGGGGCATAAAACCTCAAAGATAAATCTTGCTAGAAAACTTAAAGAAATCAAAGAATGGATAAAAACAGTCCGAAATCGTGCTCGTCTTAAAGATTGGTGGCAGAAACTTAAAGTGAAGCTAATAGGACACTATAACTACTTCGGCATTAGTGGAAATTATCAAGGTCTTATGCAATATTATTGGCCGATAACGAAACTGGCATTTAAATGGGTGAACCGACGTAGTCAAAAGAAAAGTATGGATTGGAAACAATTTAATTACTATTTGCTAGTTAACCCATTACCTAAGCCAAAAATATGTTTTTCTTTGTATACATAGGAGGATTACTGTGAACACTATTATTGTGGAGCCGTGTGCGGGAAATCTGCATGCACGGTTCTTATGGGGGAGTTATAGAAGTAAAGCTCAATCGGGAGGTTTTGAACTATGACTCCTACCGGACAACAATTTCTACATGGAGTAAATGTTATCGAGGTTACCTCAGGAGCAAGATCAGTACGCACAGCTAAATCATCGGTAATTGGCGTAATTGGTACTGCACCTGATGCTGACGAGCAAAAATTTCCACTTAATAGTCCAGTATTAATCGCAGGAAGCTTAAAAGAAGCAGCAAAACTGGGAAAAAGAGGAACTCTGCCTTCTGCAGTGAATGGAATATTTTCCCAGATTGGTGCAACAGTAGTAATTATTCGAGTTGAAGAAAGTGAAAACAGCGATCCAAAGCTTAAAGAAAGTGAAACTATTCAAAATATAATTGGTGGAGTTAACGAAGAAACTGGAGAATATCAGGGAATTCAAGCGTTCTTAAGCAGTGAAAGCATAGTCCATGTTGCGCCAAGAATACTAATTGCACCTCAGTTTACTCATCAATTATCTGTAGATGCTGGAAATCCAGTGGTTGCAGCATTAATTCATATAGCAGAAAAGCTGAGAAGCATAATAGTAGCAGATGGACCAAATACCAATGATGAAGAAGCAATAAAGTGGAGAAAAAGTGTAGGCAGTAGCAGAGTTTACGTAGTTGATCCGTGGGTTAGGGTGTTTGAAGAGGAGGAAAAACCGCCAAGTCCATTTGTAGCTGGTTTAATAGCCAAAGTAGATAGTGAACAAGGCTTTTGGCATTCACCTTCAAATAAAGAGATAAATGGTATTGTTGGAACAAGCAGGCCTATTGATTTTACACTTGGCGATAGAAGCTCTCGAGCAAATTACTTAAATGAAAATGAAGTAACAACGATAATTCATCAAAATGGCTATAGGCTTTGGGGAAATAGAACATGTTCAAATGACTCGAAATGGGCTTTTCTATCAGTAAGGCGTACTGCAGATCTAATCAATGATAGTCTACTTCGGGCTCATCTATGGGCAGTTGATCGAAATATCACCAAAACTTACATAGATGATGTGATTGAGGGGGTGAATTCTTATTTGGCCAATTTAAAAGCCCAAGGAGCGATTATCAGCGGAAAATGTTATGCAACTCCAGAACTCAATACACCGGCAAATATTGCAAGTGGCAAAGTGTATTTTGACTTTGAGTTTACACCACCATATCCAGCAGAACAGATTACTTTCCGTTCGCATCTCGTGAATAGCGAAATATTGTAAATTTTACAAAGGGGAAAAGATGTTGCCAAAAATCTTAAAGAACTTTAACGTATTTGTAGATGGTCGTGGTTATGCAGGAAAAATAGATGAAGTAACCTTGCCGAAGCTTACCATAAAAACAGAAGAATACCGTGCAGGCGGCATGGACATACCCATTAGCATTGATATGGGCATGGAAAAGCTTGAAGCTGACTTTACTTTTGCTGAATATGATTCAGAGCTCTTTAGACTCTTTGGTTTAATAGACGGAAATTCGGTTTCTTTGACGCTAAGGGGCGGATTACAAGGCAGTGGAAGTAATGATATTGAAGGAGTAATTATCAACCTTAGGGGAATATTTAAAGAGTTTGATTTTGGTAGCTGGAAACCTGCTGAGAAAGCCACTCTCAAATGCACTGTAGCTGCCCATTATTATAAACTTACTATAGGTGGCAATGAGCTGATAGAAATCGATGCTGAGAATATGATTAGAAAGATAAATGGTGTTGATCAAATGGCTTTGTTACAAGCGGTCTTAGGTATTTAGGTTTAGTTTTAAAAAGATTTTAGAATTTTATTTTTTAGGAGAAAGTATGACAACAGTAAAACTTGATAATCCAATAACAGTAGATGGAACTCCGGTTTCGGAATTAACTTTTAGACCAGTCAAAGTAAGGGATTGCCTAGCAATGGAACGTGCCGGTAGTAGTGATTTTGAAAAAGAAGTTGGATTAATAGCAAACCTTGCATCTGTGACAAAAGAAACAATTTGGGAGTTATATTTTGCAGACTACGTAAAAATACAGGATGAGTTGAAGGTTTTTTTTCCACCTGTTACACAAAGAACTTGAGGTTAAATGTAATAATGCTCAGTTCTGTTGTAGGTGGCGGGATTGAGCATATTCTTGGTATGGAAATGAATGAGTTTGTTTTGTGGGCAAAAGCAGCAGAGGAGTCTAAATGTCAACGTTATCAGTAAAAATAGGTGCTGTACTAGACGGTAGTTTTAGTAGTGCAATGACAGGTAGTAGTGCTCAACTTTCCCGTCTTGGGGGTACAATAAGGCAACTTGATACGTCGATGAAATCTGTATCAAAATTTAAGGAGTTAAGTCGTAACACATTGGTTGCCAAGAGATCCTGGAAAGGCTTAGAAGTGCAAGTAACGTCCTTGGCTAAGCAAATGAAAACAACAGAAAAGCCAAGCAAAGATTTAAAGGCTCAGTTTGATAAGGCTAAGGAATCGGCAATAAAGGCCAAAACAGCGTACTTACAAAAGAGAGACACTTTACATGCGCTCAGTGAAGAATTTAAGAAAAGCGGAAAGAATATACAGTCTTTGATAAGAGATCAACATAAACTTGGTGCTTCTGCAGAAAAGCTGAGAAGTCAATATAGTAAGTTAAACTCCGCCATCAAAAAACGGGACATGTTTTTGGGGAGAAAAGCGTACTTTAAATCGCAAATGTTGGAGACAGCAGGACTCGCATTAACGCTTGCAGCTCCAATTAAAGTTGCAATTGATTATGAAAGTGTTATGGCTGATATCAGGGCAGTGATAAAATTTTCTAAAGAGAAGGAAGCCAATGATAGAGGATTTATGGAACTTGGCCAGGGAATAAAGGAGTTATCCCGAACAATACCACTATCTGCTGCAGAGTTAGCACAAATAACTACAAGTGGTGCTCGACTTGGTATTAAAGAAAAAGAAAAGCTTCTAGAATTTACAGAAATAGTGTCGAAAATGGCAGTAAATTTTGGTATGAATGTAGAAGAAATAGGAAGTGATGTTAGTAGTTTTTATAACATTTATGGAATGAGCTTAGAAGATCTGAAGGATCTGGGGAACTTGGTAAACCACCTTGCAAGCAATACTTCTGTTGAACCAAAAGATTTAATGGCAGGAATAAATATAGCCAGTGGTGCAGCAAGACAATTTGGTTTGAAGATTGAGCAGATAGCTGGCTTAGTCAATGCTTTCGTTATGTTAGGAAAACAACCAAAGAAAGCAGCAGAAATGATAAATGGTGTGCTGGTTAAACTTCAAACGGCAGGGAAGCAAGAAGATGAATTTAGAGAAACACTAGAAGAAATCGGGATAGATATAGAAGAGCTTGAGGAAAATATCAAGAAAAATCCTCACAAAGCACTACTGGATTTTTTTGAAATTTTAAAAAAAATAGATAAACATGATCGGGCTGGCATTCTGTTAAAACTCTTTGGACAGGGAGCCGAAGATGATATAGCACTATTACTTGAAAACTCAAAAGTATATGGAGAGGTGCTGGATTTATTAGCTGATGAAGGGGAACGTGCAAATTCATTGCAGGAAGAATTTAATGACCGTGTGAGTACTACAGCCAACCAATTGCGATTGCTAAAAAATTCAATAGCAGAAGTAGGAATGAATCTGGGTTCAGTGATGTTGCCTATTTTAAAACCTATAGCTGAAAGGTTAAAATGGGTAAGTGAACATATAGCCTCATTTGCAGAAAAATATCCTACTTTAACTCAAGCAATCATGGGTACCATAGCAGCACTAATAAGTCTTAAAGTTCTATTAGTAGGTGGTGGTTATATATTTAGTCTTTTCATGGGAACAGTTTGGAGTTTAGCAGCAAAAGCAATAGCAACATTTTCTGTTCTATCGACATACGCTATTCCAGCGGTAATTACTGGACTGAGTGTTTTAAGAGCTATGACTTTGAGCTTAGCAACGAAAGCTTTTCCTCTATTATCATCAGTTCTGCCTGCAGTAGTAACAGGACTTAGGGCAATAACATTAGCTGTAATTAGCAACCCTATAGACCTCAGTTATGGATTAGAAAATAGATAAAAGTATAACTAAGAAGAGGGAAACAGGGTAAACTCGAGTATTTTAGTAATAATAAGAGGTTACCCATGAAGAAAGATATTAAAGAACTGTACTGTTGCGTCGAGGATTTTTGTCGTGCGGTAGATGATAATTTTGCAAATAGGTTCTTATCAAACGGCAAAAAACCAACCAGAGTACCAGAAATAGCGCACTCAGAAATTCTAACCATAATCCTATTATACCATAAATCACCATGTAAAAACTTCAAGGCTTTTTATCTTTGTTATCTTCAGTTATTCTATAGATCAGAGTTTTCAAAGCTGCCTTCATATCACAGATTTATTGCCTTAAAGCCGCGAGTTTTGTGGTATTTAGCATTACTTTTGCAATGGTTTTGTGAACAAGCAAAAATGACCGGGATTTCCTACATAGATTCTACTTCAATAGCAGTATGCCATCGAAAAAGAATCTCAAGAAATAAGGTTTTCAAAGGATTAGCAGAGTTAGGAAAGAATACTTACGGCTGGTTTTTTGGTTTTAAATTACATGTAGTAATCAATGAAATAGGTGAAATTCAAGGTGTTACGCTAACCAGAGGTAACGTCGATGACAGAAAACCTGTACCAACTCTAACCAAAAAACTAACTGGACTTTTGTTTGGAGATAAGGGCTATATAAAGAAAGAGCTCTTTGAGAAACTATTCGATAGAGGTCTAAAACTCGTCACTAAAGTGAAAAAAGGTATGAAAAATGCACTGATTTCGCTGAAAGAGAAGATTTTACTAGGGAAAAGATCGATTGTTGAAACGGTTTTTGGCTGCCTAAAAAACAAATTTGAACTTGAGCACACTCGGCATAGATCCACAGTAAATTTCTTGGTACATATTTTTTCTACCCTCATTTCTTATTCAATGCAATCGAAAAAGCCCTGTATTTCTCAGCTTTACTTCGTTGGTTAATCCATAACTGGGGTTATAGGACTTTTAGTTGCTGGACTAGTCACTGGTGCAACACTTATTATAACTAACTGGCAAAAGGTAAAGAACTTTTTCTCTAGCATCTGGAAATCAATAATAAAACCCATCGGAGAAATGTTTTCATGGATGGGAAATACTGTCGGTAGTATATTTGGAAAGGTTGCCGAAAATAGCCCACTGAAAGAATTTGAAAAAAGAAAAAGTATTGTTGCTGAAATACATACTCCCCTTAAAAGTAGCATTTCTAGTAATCTGTCAAATAATAGTGCGATTAAAGAAATGTCTGAGAGAAACAAGAGCTTTATTGAGGAGAAAAAATCTATAGAAGGTAATCAAGTTAATGAAATATTTGAAAAAAACAGATTTGAAAAGAAAGAGTCAAAAACATATAGCCAAATATTTCATCAAACATTCAATATAAATGTTAAAGCAGAGCCTAACCAAGACACCCGTAGCATTGCTGATGCAGTAATAGAAAGATTTAGAGAACAAGCAAGAGGGGCTCTTTTTGACACAGTGGAGGAGATGTATTAAGTGTTACTTGGAAAATTTAAATTTGATCCAGTGAGCCTCAGGTATAGTAAAGAGCATAGGTGGCATACAATTGAATGTATCGAGAAAACATCACTGCAGAATATCGGCTCAGGAATTGAGAATATTGATTTAACAGGAGTGATTTATCCACATCATCAAAGTGGTAGTTTAGAACAACTAAGGAATATGCGTGAGCCAAATGTTTTAGTTGATGGTTCAGGCAAGATACTAGGAAACTTTATAATTACCCATATAGAAGAAAAGCAGGGATCATCTTTTCCATGTGGATTGCCAAGAAAGATCGAGTTTCAATTGAAGTTAAAAAGCTACAACAAGTGATTTACTATTTTACCAAGGATAAAGAAATGCTGGATTATATTTGTTGGAAGCATTATGGTTACAGTAGTGGAGCAGTGGAAGTGGTCTTGAAAAAAAATCCTGGACTTGCAGATTATGGAAGCTTTTTGCCTGCAGGGTTGAAAATTAAGTTGCCTGAGATTCAAAAGATATCACAGAAGTCTGTTGTAAAAATTTTAGATTAATGAAGCCAGATTTTAGTATAATAGCAGATAGTCATTATATTACAGAGGAGTTAAAGAGTAGCGTAATATCTCTACATATTACCGATGAGTCTGGGACAATGAGTGACGAAGCTGAAATATGTTTTGAGTACGGAAGTAATGAGCTCAAGGGTGAGCTGGAAGTTTTTCTGGGGTATAAAGAGACCGGGTTACTGTCTATGGGTGTTTATACAGCAAGTGAGATTACGATACAAAGTCCACCACAAATCTTAAGAGTCAAGTGCTGTGCAGCAAATTTCAAAGGATCATTAAAAGAAAAGACATCAAAAGAATGGAAAGAAATTACTTTAGGTGACTTAGTAAGAAAGATAGCAGAAAAGCACGTATATGAGGTGAAAATAGCACAAAAATTTGAAGATATATTTATATCGCATATTACCCAAACCGACGAAAGTGATATGAATTTTTTGAAAAGGATAGGAGATGAGCATGAAGCAACGGTGAAACCTATAGGAGGCCATATAATTTTTATTCCCAAAGGAGGAGGAAAATCAGCAACAGAGAAGGTTTTAGGTACAACAGTACTTACACCTAAAGATGTAATAAATTGGAAAGTAAATTTTAATGTACGTAGTAAATATGGATCAGTCATAGCAAAATGGTACAGCTATGAAAGAGGAGAAACCATAGAAGAAAAAGTAGGCAATGAAGAACCAAGTTATCCGATATATAAGCTTTATCCTACTGCAGAATTAGCGATCAATGCAGCAAGTGCTAAGCTCAGACGATTAAAGCAAAATGAAGCAAAATTAAACATGACAATACCTGGCAATCCAGAGTTATTTGCAGAAGCTAAAATTAACTTATTAGGTTTTTGTCAAGAAATAGATGGAGAATGGGTAATAGAAAGGGCAGAGCATATTCTAGATAATAGGGGATATCAAACTATGATAGAAGCGGTAATAAGCAGAATTAATTAAAGAAAATTTAAGCAAGTGGTGGTCTAATGCCAAGCAGGAACAATAAAGTGTACCATGAACAGAAATTTGGGGAATGTTCAAAAAAGTGTGTCAAACCGCATTTTTAATTCAACTCAATTTTCAATCTACCAGGAAAGAAAATATCAAGTTGAGATATAGTTAAAGCCCAATTAGGTATAGCCATAATCCAATTTTGCTCTGCCTTTTTTATAGCACAATATACCTGTTTGTACAAGGCATTTGTACTAGTAAATGAGCCCTTAGTTTTAGTGAATTTTCTAATCTGTCTATGCAACCCCTCAATAGGATTGGTGGTATAAATCAGCTTTCTAACTGGCCCAGAATACTTAAAATAACCAGATAAATTTTCCCAATTATTTTGCCACGATTTTATAACCAAAGGATATTTTTCACCCCATTTTTCTTCCAGCTCAAGCAAATAATTCTCAGCGATTTCTTTACTTGAAGCACGATATATTTTCTTCAAATCGTTCATGAAAACTTTCACATCTTTGCTGGATACATATTTCAATGAATTCCTTATCTGATGCACTATACATAGCTGTACTTCTGCTTTAGGAAACACACTATTTATTGCTGCAGGAAAACTTTTTAGACCATCGACGCAGGCAATCAGAATATCCTCTACTCCTCTCTCTTTTAGGTCATTTAATACCCCTAACCAGAAGTTGGCTCCCTCACTTTCGGCTAAATAAAAGCCTAGTACCTCTTTTCTGCCATTTTGATCTACGCCTAATATATTATACATGCATTTACTTACGCAATGCCCGTCCTCCTTAACTTTGAAAAACATGCCATCCATGAACACTATTGGGTACACAGACTGCAATGGGCGACTACGCCATTCGTTGATTACCGGTAGCAATTTGTCGGTAATACTTGATATCTCTGCCGCCGATATTTTGTGATCATAAATTTCCTCAACGTGTGACGCTATATCTCTATAACTCATACCACTGGCAAATGTGCTCAAGATCTTCGTTTCAAGCTCTGGATGTAAGTTTGTTTGCCTTTTTTTGACTATTTGCGGCTCAAAACTTCCTTCTCTATCCCTTGGCGTCAAAAGTTCAAATGAACCGGCACTTGTCCTTAAAGTCTTTCCATTTCTCCCATTTCTTCGATTATTTTCTTCGCTTTCAGCCAACAAGTGATTTTCTATTTCACCTTCCAAACTTGCCTCCAGCAGCTTTTTTATCAATGGTGTTAATACTCCGTCCCTTCCCGTCAGCGGCCTTCCTTCTCGTATAGACGACAGGATATTTGTTTCTAATTCTTTATAATCTACCAATCCAGTAGTTTTATTTGCTATTCTTTGATTCATATGTGAAACCTCCATTTTTTTTATATCAATTTATTACTTTTTTTTCGGTTTGACACACTTTTTTGAACATTCCCATTTATCAAGGAATTAGGTATGCCTTTTATCCTGTTAGTGGTTTTTGAAACTGTGCCCATACAACTCTCTGCATCTGGCTTTTGAACCTTTGTTTGTCCTTTTTGAACATTCCCATTTCTTGACTTTTCTTTCGCATTTTGTTGTCCATGTTCAGTTGTTGAACTTTCAATCTGTTGATTTTTTAATTTCAAATTTTCATCAAGTGTTTTTGTACACTCTCCAATAGACGATATTGCAATACTTCTTACTCTTTCTAGTTCTGCATTCAGATGTTCAACTTGTTCTTGTAACCTAGCAACCTTATTTTCTAAGTCCTTTTTCTCGCTTACTACAGTGCTTAATTGACTGCTTAAATCTTTCAATTTACCTTCTAAATCAATTTTTCCTTCCTCCAGTTGTTGTTTGGATTCCTGAGCACTTTGTAGTTGTTTTTTCAGATTCTCCACTTCAGCTTCCATTTTCTTTTTATCTTCATCTAATCCTTCATTTAACCGCATTAAACTATTTATTTTTATATCCTTTTCTACTTCAACCAGAGGTCTTTTTATTTCATTTAGAGATTCTATATTGCACTTAATTAGTCTTTCGCTTAGTCCAAATATCAATTTAGATTTTTCCTTTGATTCTGCTGAGAGCTCTTCTTCTAGTTGGCCTGAAACATCTTCCAATTCCGTATAATCTTTTTCGCATTCTGCAAGTTTAGACCTCAATTCTTCATTTTCCTCTTTTAGGAGGATATTTTGTGAACGTTCAAGTTCTAGTTCCTGACTCAGTTGTTCATTCAATTCTTCATCCTCCTCTGTGCTTACTTCTTCCATACTATCGTAGTCTTCATCAATGAATTCATCACTTACTTCAGTTTGAATTCCTTCATCTTCACTCATTACTTCACTCTGGCTCTCTTCTTCTGCAACTTCAGGTCTTAAATTAACTTGGAAACTTTTATCCGTTGTTTCGACACACTCGGTCTGCATTGTCGTATCTTGAAATGTTACTTTATTAGTTTGAACCTCTCCATCCTTACTTATTACTTCACTTTGACTCTCTTTTACTGCAACTCCAGGTTTTAAATCAATTTGAGCACTTTCATCTGTTGTTTTATCACTATGAGTTTCATCACTTCCAGTGGTTGTATTGTAATATAGAATATTTTCCGCCCATTTGTTCCATTTCTTTGGCAATATTCGCCCAATCGTTTTTAGAAACAACCAAGCAAACACAGTAGACCAACTGTATTTTTGTTTAACATTAATTTCACAATTAACCGTATTGTTAGTATTTAGCATCTTATTTTTTAACTTCAATTTACAGAAAATTTTAACAGTAATAAAGTTATATATATTAGTATAAA
The DNA here is from genome assembly GCF_936270435.1 of Wolbachia endosymbiont of Oedothorax gibbosus. Classification (NCBI taxonomy): domain Bacteria; kingdom Pseudomonadati; phylum Pseudomonadota; class Alphaproteobacteria; order Rickettsiales; family Anaplasmataceae; genus Wolbachia; species Wolbachia endosymbiont of Oedothorax gibbosus. The sequence goes on along the minus strand of NZ_OW370567.1, from coordinate 1,065,278 downwards.
TGTTAAATAAATATTAACGCAGGTGTCAAATTATGGTAAAGTCTTTACACTTTAAGCAGAAATACACATGTCTGTAAGTACAGCATTTGCTTTTCCTATCGCTCTTACTAACATTTCCTGTTCATTGTTCTGATTTTTCACATTGATTACCTGAGCAGCCAAGTTTGCAGGAAAAGTGACTAAACTGACTTCCCATAATTCCACTTGTTTTAATACCCGAGCTCCGCTTTTATGATCAACATCATACTCTATAGGTATATAGCCGATGGAAAGTCCATTGATTACTCCAGTTTTGAGCATTAAGTACGCTTCCTCTGCTTTTTGGATGCCCAAAAGTAAGTGTGCGGTTATATACAGGCCAACATCATTTTCGCAAATATCTATAATATTACCTATAGGCTCACCTGGATTGTGCTGCCAAAGGAGTTTTATTTTATTTCTGTTTAAATTTTCCTTAAATGCTCCGGGTAAGATCAGGTCATTTTGTTTATCAACTATGTTAAAAACGCTCGCATAACCAGAAAATACACCGTTTTCTCCTATGCTTTTTATTGACAATGGTGAATAGAGAAATTTCTTATTCATAAAGCCTCCTGTAGTATTGGGAATTTTATTTCGCAATGCACTGCGATATAATTCTATTATATGCAGTGCTCTAAAAGGGGGAAGCACTTTTCTTAGTTACTAAAAACGCTAACTAGAATCCAGCTGGGTTATAAAATTCTACGTCATACCACCGCGGCGCTAACAAGTAGCGGAATGACGATTGTCGTTTAGCCATAAATATTAAGAAATTTACCAAACGAAAAAAAAGGCAAAAGAAGCCCCATGGTTAACTAGTTATTTATATGTACTTCAAAATATTGGCGTTTTTTTATTCTAAACGCTTAATAACCGCGATTCAGCAGCTTTTAAATGCGACTAACCTAAATTATAAACATTAAGAAATTTACTAAGCAGAAAAAAAGGCAAAGAAAACCTAGGGTAGCTAGTATTCAAATTCTCCCTTGTTCTATTTGACGTCTTTTGATGTCTTAAACGCTTTATAAGCGCGTTTCGGCTTGTATAGGTAGAAACCCAGAAGTTTTATAAAGACATGAGGTGCACATAGTGCAAAAAATTAAGCATGATTTACGCCAAATACAAAGTTCCCTTTGTCGTTTTAATCTGCAGATTGCGAAGATAAATAAATAGCTTCAATTTTATGATAAGGGGGCTGGCGGAGTTTGTCAAGCAAGTTTTTAGCCCTGTCTCCTTGCTATAATGTTCATATCGATAGAAAAGCAAAAGAATAAAATGAAATATCAAGTGATATCCTCTATAATTAAATTTTTTGAATGAAGAGATGACGATTCGTGTAGGAATTAATGGTCTGGGTAGAATAGGCAGGGGCGTATTGCGTGCTATTTTTGAAATAGAAGAATATAGCAAACAAATAGAAGTTGTAGCTGTCAATGGATCACTCAGTGCAAAGCAGCATGCACATTTGATTAAATATGATTCTGTTCATGGCAAATTCAGTGGTGATATTGACTTTAATGAGTCTCAAAATTGGCTATCTATAAATGGCAGAAAATTTTCTTTATATAGAGAACGGAGCCCTGAAAATATTCCTTGGAATGTTGATGTAATACTTGAGTGCACTGGTGCATTCAACAAACGTGAAGAAGCAATAAGGCACAATGCAGAGAAAGTAATTGTCTCTGCTCCAGTTCCAGATGCTGATGTAACTATAGTTTATGGTGTGAATAATGATATGCTCAAAAAAGAGCATAAAGTAATATCAGCAGGTTCTTGCACTACAAATTGCCTTGCTCCGATTGTGAAAGTCCTACACTCCAATTTAGGTATAAAAAGCGGTTTTATGACTACTATACATGCCTATACGAATGATCAAAATATTCTTGATGGTAATCATAAAGATTTGCGCAGGGCAAGGGCTTGCGGATTATCTATGGTGCCAACTACAACCGGGGCAGCAAAAACAATTGGTTCTGTCATTCCTGAATTAAAGGGAAAGCTAGATGGCACTGCCGTCAGAGTTCCAGTTAGCAATGTTTCTATGGTTGATTTTACATTTACGACTGATAAGAAAGCGACCGTTAAAGAAATAAATGAAATGTTTAAGGATGCAGCTCTCTCCTCTACGTCATTCCAGCGCGTGACGCTGGAATCTAATCCAGTGTCAGCTACTCGGATGACATCAGAGGGTACTAGAATGACAGAGGGTTCTCCAATGTCAAATGTACTTTCTATATGCGTGGAACCTTTAGTTTCAATAGATTTTGTGCATAACCCTTATAGCGCAATTGTGGATTTAACTGGTACATATGTTACAGGTGATATATGCAGGGTTGCAGCGTGGTATGATAATGAGTGGGCTTTTTCGCTGAGAATGTTAGACATAGCATTATTGAGCTATAGTAAAGTATGAATGGAAACCCAAACAAATATGCTTCATTTTATGAGCACTTTGCGGAACTCAGAAAAAGAGTTATCTTTTGCTTTCTATTTTTTTGCGTTGCTTTTGGTTTTTGTTATTACTTTAAGGAAAATATATACCGTTTTTTACTCGCACCTTTAATAGAAGCAACAAAAGGTAGCGAAGGTTTTTCTTTAATTTACACAGACTTAACAGAGGCATTTTTTGTGTATCTTAGAGTTGCAATAATGAGTGCACTTTTGCTCTCTTTTCCTGTGTTTGCATGGCAATTCTATATGTTCTTAGCACCTGGGTTATATAAAAGTGAAAGGGCAGTGTTGTTGCCATACTTAATTGCAACACCGGTTTTATTTGTAACGGGAGCTACTGTAGTCTATTACTATATATTTCCTTTAGCCTGGAAGTTTTTCATCACTTTTGAACATAGTGGGAAATCTTTCGGTATACCAATAGAGTTTATGCCATCAGTTAGCGAATATTTAGACCTTGTTCTCCAATTTATGTTTGCATTTGGCACTGCATTTCAAATTCCAGTAATACTCACATTGATGGTGAGAGTAGGGTTACTCACTACACAAAGTTTGTCAAATAAACGCAGAATCGCAATAGTGATAATTTTTATTATCGCTGCAATTTTAACTCCACCTGATGTATTAAGCCAAGTAGGGCTTGCAATACCTATGCTGATTCTATATGAATTGTCCATTCTGATATGTAGGTATATTGAGAAGAAGGCAAAGAAAGGAATCCAATAGCCCGCCCTCTTATCTCCTTTATATCACATTTTAACTTACAACATTGTAGACTAAAGAAATTGATGAACCAACAAACTACTTAAAAAGTAATTATTAAATACTCCCTCTTTTTCTCTCCTCTTACTATTTTTCTAATCCATAGTTAGCGTCAATTACACATGGCCAGACAAAAAGGTGGTCGCTTTTCTAAAAAGTATATAAAATACAAATTTAAGTAAAAAACATGACACTTAGACTCATTCCAGATAACCTCGATATCAAGTTTAGTAAATATAGGGATTTGACTGCACTCGTTAGCATTATTCTTATCATCTTTTCAATGCTCATTGTTGTGCTGCGTGGAGTGAACTTAGGCATAGACTTTGCAGGCGGAATTTTGATAGAGATAAAATCTTCAGATGAGAATCACTCTATTCTCGATGCATTAAAAGGAAATGGTTTTACAGTGCAGAGTTCAAAAGCGGGTGACAATTTAGTCATGCGTTTTAAAGATGAAGGAGATGAAAATAAAATCAAAAAGATAAAAAGCATACTAGAAGAAAAGCTGGGGAGCTCAATAAGCTATCGTAAAATAGACTATGTTGGCCCACAAATAAGCTCAACACAAATATTTGAAGGAATGTTATCCATGTTGATCGCGATTGCTGGAATATTTGTTTACGTTTGGTTTAGATTTAATTGGCAATGTGGATTCAGTGGAATAACAGCACTGATTCATGACGTGATTTTAACTGTTGGTTTTATTAGCCTAACTGGCATTGAGTTTAATATTTCATCAGTTGCAGCTCTGCTTACTGTCATTGGTTATTCAATCAATAACTCAGTAATTATATACGATCGGATTCGAGAGTATCGCAAGAGTGGTAAAAGTGGGCGGATGAGTGAGGTAGTAGATGCAAGTATCAACGCTACATTGTTTCGCACTATATTAACCTCTGGTACAACCCTTCTTGCTGCTCTTCCTTTGGCATTAATCTGCACAGATGCAGTTAGAGACTTCAGCTTGATCATTTTTTTTGGTATTTTGATTGGCACTTGTTCTGCAATATTTATTTCTGCTCCTATATTGACCTACAGAGCTTTAGATCGTAGGAGTATTTAGTCGCGGTATAATATCAACTTATTATCTCTTATAGTGAAATGAAAATACCTTAAAAAGCTCATTCCAAGTAGTGAATGAGACATAGAATGAGTGTTAACGCTCGCCTGTACATCATTAACTAAAAAATTCCCTATTTTAACTTGAGGGATGTGAACAACTCCAGCTTTTATTTGACCTTTTGCGGTTTCATATATTTTAAAATCCCGAACGTTTTGTAAGTTAATACCAGCATGTAGTGCGTCTTTTTGTGATAGAACAATATCGGTTGCTCCAGTATCAAGCAAAAACGTTATATTGCGATCATTGACTTGAGCCTGAATATAAAAGTGTCCATCATATGACTTCGTAAATTCGATACTTCCACTATTCTGACCACTATTTTGAATTCTTCCTTTATATGGTAAAAAAGTACTGAGAAATCTGTCGCTTAGTTTGTCCCTTTGTGAATCAATAAGCATTGAAGTGGCGGCTATTATTAGTAACCAAATAACTAGATTTTTCACCGCGTTCATATCAGACCTCTTGCATAATCATTATTTGAGCAAAAAGTTAATAACGCACTTCCTGATGTCATTCCAGTGCTTGACACTGGAATCCAGTTTTCTGATCGAAAATGTTGTATAGTGCACAATCAATTTTGCTGGATCCAAGTAGTCAAGGCACTGGGATGACACCTTTGTACTTGAGGTAAAACCGGCTATAACATTTAACACACTGTCTTCGAAAACAAACGTTTGTACAATTGTGCACGTGACACTGGAATCTAGAAAAAAAGAACCAGTGTCAGCTACTTGGGTTAAAAAGAGCAGTTTATCGTTAAAATTTGAAGCCATTACAATAAATTTTTAAGATTAGCGTTAAAAGTTATTATTAAAAATAAGTAAATTTCATTGTTTTAGTACAATATTTAATATACACTTTAAGAAGATATGTTTGATTTAATTTCATGTCAGAAGCAAAAAGTTTAATTTTGGCAGCTATCCTTTCCATGTTAATCATGGTGTCTTGGCGTATTATTTATGATAATTTTTTTAGTACAAACCAAAACCAGCCATTGATTGAAAATATTGAACATATCGAATCTTTTAACGACCTTGCTCCTATAATACACCAAAATCGTTCTGAAATTATTAATTCTACTCGAGAACAGAGGGTTAGTTTAATCAATAACATGATTAAAGGATCAATTTCTCTGAAAGGTGCAAGGTTTGATGACTTAATTTTAACTAATTACCACTTAGAACCGAATTCTTCTTCTCCACAGGTGGTGTTACTGTCACCTGCAGAATCAAAAGATGTATATTTCGCAGAATTTGGGTGGCTCGATCCGAATAACAAGATTAAAGTTCCAGATTCTAAGGCAGTCTGGCAGGCAGATAAATTCAATCAAAAAGAGGTCAATTTATTTTGGGATAATGAAAATGGCATTTTATTTAGAATGAAAATTAGCCTTGACGATAACTACATGTTTAAAGTTGAGCAAATTATTGAAAACAATACAAAAGATAATGTAGTTTTGGTTCCTTATGGTAGAATTAACCGTAAACGTGACAATATCAACGAATCTTATTGGATATCCCATGAAGGAGTACTGGGTGCATTTGATAATAAACTGGAGGAGTGGACATATAAGGATATCTCTAAGAAACATTTAATAAAAGCAAGCACGAGTGAAAAAAATTGGTTTGGTTTTGCTGATAAATACTGGCTCACAGCCATCATACCTGCAAAATCTGATAAAGTAAATGTAAGCATTAAGCATACTAACGCTAATGATATTGATAAATTTCAAGTAGATTTTGTCAAGCCTTATAAGAGCATACTTCCTGGTGCAAGCACTTCTAATGTGAATTATTTTTTTGCCGGAGCAAAAAAGTTGAATTTACTGGATTCTTATAAGGATACTCTCAATATACCTTTGTTTGATAAAGCTGTAGATTTTGGTGTTCTTTACTTTATAACTAAACCAGTGTTTTTACTGCTTGAATATTTTAACTCCGTTTTAAAGAATTTTGGCTTAGCAATATTGTTGCTCACTTTAGTAATCAAACTTTTGATGCTTCCTTTATCTAATAGATCATATGTTTCAATGTTCAAGGTGAAAAGCTTGCAGCCTGAGCTAACTCGTGTAAAAGAGTTGTATAAAAATGACAGCTTAAAGCAGCATAAAGAGACAATTGCATTGTTTAAGAGAAACAACGTAAACCCAATGTCGAGCATTTTTCCCATGCTAATACAAATACCGGTATTTTTTGCTCTATATAAAGTATTATTTGTTACTATAGAGATGAGACACGCCCCTTTTTATTTATGGATTAAAGATCTTTCAGCTCCTGACCCAACGAACATCTTTACATTATTTGGGTTGTTTAATTATAACTTTCCTATTTCTATAGGCATTTTACCTATAATTTTCGGTGCCACCATGATAATTCAGCAGAAGCTAAGTGAGAAAGATCAAACCAATAAAGATGATATTCAAGTAAATGTTATGAAGTTTTTACCTTATATTTCTGTCTTTATTTTTTCTTCTTTTCCTGCCGGCCTGGTAATATATTGGATATTTAGTAATATTATAACTCTAATTCAACAATCATTAATAAAGTTGTTTTTAACGAAAAAAGTGGTAGTAAATGTCGAAAATACTAATAGTTAATTCGGTTTATTATGCTGAAATAGCGAACCTTTTGCTTGAAGGTGCAATTGATAAATTCAAAGGAGATAATGTTGATTATGAGATAATTGAAGTTCCTGGTGCATTCGAGATACCAGCTACAATTCTTTTTGCGGTCAAAAGTAAGAATGCTAATTACGACGGTTATTTAGCTCTTGGGTGCGTGATTCGTGGTGAAACTGATCATTATCAATACGTTTGTAAAGGGGTAATCGAAGGCTTAAATGAGGTTGTTATGCATTATGCAATACCCCTTGGTATGGGCGTAATTACCGCTGACAGCAAAGATAAAGCATTAGTTAGAGCTGACAAAAACAAAAAGAACGTTGGTGGCCATGCAGCCTCAACTGTTTTGCATATGATAGATTTACACAACAAATTAAAGTAATGGAGGAAAAACCAGTAGATAAAAAGTGGCGCATAAAAAGAAGTACGGCAAGATTTCTTGCTGTACAAGTTGCTTATTCAAATATTTTCGTAGGTTACAACAAAAGCACTTTTAAATTGGAAAATTGTGAGCTTAAGGACTACATAAGTAAGTTGAGAGATATATTTGAATGTGAAGAATTTGACCATCAGTTCTTAGAAAACTTGTTATATAAGGTCATAAAAAGCAGTGAAGAATATGATAAAATAATAGAGTCTTACCTACACCCAAGCTGGTCCCTCTCACGGTTAAATCTTATAAGCTTATCTATTTTGCGTGTTGCAATATGTGAGTTGATTAATTGCGATACACCAGTTCCAGTTGTCATTAATGAGTATACTAACATTGCATCTGATTTACTTGATAAACCAAGCGAAATTGGTTTTATTAATGGGTTGTTGGATAAGGCAAAAGATGCAGTTAAATTAAATAAAAATTCTTAGTAGCTTCTCACAACTATATAAAAGTTAAGGTAATTCCCATAATAAATTTAAGTAACTGACACTAAAAAATAAAGAGGCAGACTTAGCCTGCCTCTTTTACTTCACTTGGCCATACTGTCTATTTTCCTTGTTGTTGAGAAGCAACTTGTTCAACAATAAGTGAGCCTAAATAAGTGTTAACCTCTTTAGCACCCTCTTTGTCTAATGGTGTATTCAACTGTGCTTTACCTACTTTCTCGAACTTACCTTCTTTGTTTTTCTCTTCTAGTGAATCTATATTGAAGATTAAAGTATTACCTATTGTTTCTTTAGGATTATCACCAACAATAATACGGTAGTTATTGTTTTCTAAGCTGAAGGCTATATAATATTTACCACCTTTCGCCTTACCTGTGTCATCTTTAACTTGGTTATTCTTTTTTATTTCCTCATGCACCTCTTTTGTTACTTGTAATATTATGTCACCATCTTTATCCTTAGCAATCTTCGGAGATTTTACCTCAGATATTTCGTTATTTTTGCTGATAGCGTATATTGCTAGACTAGTTAGTGCAACAGCAACAAATGCTAATACACCGATTCCAAGTGGTGTAGCTGCAAAAGCTGCAAGTGGAGCTAGCGTGCAAGTTGAAGACACCCAATATGGTGATGAAAGTGCTACTGCTGCGCCTATGACATACAGAGAAGTAAGTGCAACAAGTGCAGTGTTTTTTTTGTGGAACTGACCACGATAATTTTTAAAAGTTAGCATAAATGACCTCGTTTAATAAAATATTAATATGCTTAAATTGTGTATAAAAAAATTGTCATAGTCAAGCTTTTTTGTAAGTTACCTACCACTTGAGCCAAAGCCCCCTGCATTGCGGCCGGTTTCTTCGAATTCTTCTCTGTCATCCCAAATTACCTGAGACACAGGAGAAATAAGGATTTGCGCGATTCTATCTCCTCTTTTTATTTCGTATGGCTGATTACTTAGATTAATTAGGCAAATTTTAACCTCACCTCGATAATCAGAGTCTATAGTGCCAGGAGAGTTTAAAACAGTGATTCCATGTTTTGCAGCAAGACCAGAACGTGGGCGGATTTGCCCCTCAAAACCGCTTGGTATTGCAATCACAATTCCAGTTGGAACAAGTAATCTTTCAAGTGGATTTAAAACAGCAGAGACATTCAATGCAGCATAAAGATCCATGCCAGCACTCTGCATAGTTGCATAACACGGAAGAGGCAAGTCTTCTCCGTGTGGTAATCTTTTTATTTCTACTTTAATTTTACTTTTTTGCACTCCAATTCACCAGCTTATGAAGACTCAATTATAGCAGTACAATTGCATAATGCAAGAATATTTTTTTACATAATTTATATAGAAAGTTTTGCCTCAAATGCTTTTTAGTTGACTCTATTCTACAGATAATATATTATTTAATCACAAGATTTAAGGGGAATACTATGGGTCCGCTACATGAAATATTAGAAACGTTAAGTAATGATCAAAACTTAGACTCAACTAATATAGTTGAAAAAATACAACAAGAGTTTGAAAGGAAAATGGATGAGCTCTACCCACAACGGGATACTTGCAAACACAAATATGAGCTATGTGAGAAAGAATATAAATCATGGCAAGAAAGCGAATTTTCGTTAGATCATCAATTTGATACAGGTATATTACTACATTTAACTACTGAGTGTAGATATTTTAATATAGTAAAATACCTAAAGGACAGAGGTGCAAACATTAACATCCAAAACGAACGTGGACATAATCCTTTACATGAAGCCGTTGAAGATGGACGCCAAGAAATGGTACAATTTTTGTTGGAAAACGGAGCGAATATTAATGCAAAAACTGAAGCGAGTGGAGAAACCCCTTTACACATTGCTGTTAACAAAGCTTGTACTACTTTCCCAAAAGATAATATCGCTGATCAAAAAAAGTATGTAGAAAAATATGTAGAAATAATAAAGCTTCTAATAAGAGAAAATGCAGATATTAATGCAATAAATGAGTATGGGTCTACTCCTTTAGGTTATGCAGTTGGATATGGTGGAAATATAAATTTAGTAAAGTTATTAGCAGAAAATGGAGCAATTATTTTAAACGGTCATCTACGTGCTGCTGCAAATGCAGGCAATAAGGATATAGCAGAATTTCTGATAGATAATGGTGCAGATATCAATGCCCAAAACGCACAAGGAAGTACTCCTTTACATAAAGTATCTGGTATAGATACACTAAAGCTTCTAATAGAAAGAGGGGCAAAGGTTGATATAAAAGATGACGAGGGGTTTACTCCTCTACATCGTATGGCATTCATGCTTGATGAGGCGTCAACACTCATTATGGTAGAACATGGTGCAGATCCTTGGGCAAGAGGTGATAATGGTGAAACTCCGGTAGATCGCTACGTAAATAGGTTGGAGCATGCTAAGGAAGAGGGAGCAAGTGGAACCGATGAGCCTCCTGGGTACTTAATGAAGTTAAAACAAGCATACAACAAAGACCTTTTTGTTCGTTACTCAACTATGTTACTAGGTGCTGTAGCAGCAATAACACTTTTTACAACTGGTAATATTACACCCGATGCACCACGTATAATAGGCGCAGCAGCTTTAGTTACAGTAGCAGCACTTGCAGCTGGTCGTATCACATATGAGGTATTTAAACCCAGTACTAAAATGGCAAGAGTAGAACATGAGCGTTTTGTAGCAGCACAGCAATCACCGCAGTAGTCTATTTCTGAATAAAAAAAACTGTTTGCATTATATCTCATGTTATGGTAAGTCTAGCGTTGGGTGATTCATACGAGGTAAAAATGAAAAACATTATCATCGCAGGCTCTGGTCCTGTCGGCTCATTTATGGCAGTGCTCTGTGCACAGCTTGGGTTTCCAGTAACTGTTTACGAAAAACGTGAAGGATTTACCAGAAATATCAACGTAAAAATAGAATGGCCTTTTTTTAAAGAAGTACAAGAGGTGCTTTCTCGGCTCAATGTAAAAACTGAGTTTTTCGCAGAGTTAAATGAGTATTTACATAAACAAAAGAATCTTGTTTTTGCTATTCTTTCCCTTACTCGGCTGCTTACTTTCACCAGATTTTGTATCAAAAGTTTTATAATAGGCTTCGATATTCCTATCACATTCTGCTATTTTTTCTTGATAAATATTATACAGTTCAAATTCTTGCTTTAGCGCGAATAGATGTTCCTCTCTATAGTCACCCGTCAATGCTTTTGCAATAGTAGATCGATCATTTTTTATTCGTGCATCCCTGAATTCAGCCAATTTCTCAGGATCTCTTTCTCCTTCAATTATAGCCTTAATGATTTTCATACCAGTCACTCCAGTAATATTGCTAATAACTTTGTATAATTGAATATTCATTTGAATTAATGCCTTCTGCATGCGCAGAACATGTGTAGATGCACTTTCAGTGAGATTTTTACGTTGACGCACGTAACTGCGCAATACACACATCTGATTATCTGGCCTAAATGATCCTTGAAGCAACCCGTAGCTATGCAATTGTTGAAGCCATTGGCAATCTTGAACGTCAGACTTCCTACCAGCTACATTCTTTACGTGCCGTGCATTCACCAACTTTACCTCAAGTCCATATGACTCAAGTATTTGAAATAAAGGAATCCACTGTTGATTCCATCGCTACGGTCGTAACTTTACACTTTTTTAACCACTGTACCAAGTTATGAAGATCTGCAGTAAAGCAGCAAAATTTCTGAATGCGTTGTTCATCTCTTCCCTCAGGTACACACACATAGTGTACAGCTGAACCAATATCTATTCCTGCCGCATCAGGGTTCATTATCTCTAATTTACTTTTTGCTTTTTTCATAGTAACTCCCTTATTATAATTTGTAATAGCGAAACGCTTCAGCTTGGAACGGTTAGATAATACAATCTCCTAAGCGAGGTAGTCTAAAAGGACTCCATCAATGATTCGACCGTTCCACCCAAAACCATGCTATTGAGCGGGCATTTATAGCACCATTGAAACTGCCGGTTATAACTGCAGAAGCGCTTCTCCATATAACTACATCTAAAAAACATAAAGTACAGAGGAAGTTTCTCTTTTTGATTTTACAGATTTTGTCTGTTCTAGGCTTTTGACCATTTCAGGTATAGGAGAAGAATCAGCAACAGCGATTTTAGCTGAAGTTCCTGACATAGAAGCTTTTAGAAATGCCAGGCAATTGGCAGCATATGCAGGAGTTATACCACGAAATATAACATCTGGTTCATCTGTATATGCTAAACCCAGATTAAGTAAATCTGGTTCACAAATATTACGTAAGGCACTTTTCTTTCCTGCCATAGTAGCTAAGAATCACAATCCTATCATTATGAGTTTTTGTCAAAGATTAAAGGAAAAGGGTAAGCATAATATGGCTATCGTTGGTGCTGCAATGCGTAAGCTACTCCATATCATTTTCGGTATTCTAAAATCTAAAAGTGCTTTTAATCCTGACCATATCAAGAATTACAGGGCGAGGCGGTTGAAGGAGGGTTTAGTACTTTAAAATCAAAAAATGCGTCTATTCTATCTTATGCAAAATGGCATTTTACACAAATTTATTTAATGTAATTGGTTATGTATATGTTGATAAGTAAATTTCTGCTGTCTTGTACATATAAAAATAATTTACTTATCAACATATACATTAACTATACTGCTACGCAGGACGTGAATAGGAAGTATTTTTTAATTTCACAATACAGCTTAAGATTCAATTTTTATAATTTTCTTGTTGACTAGCGAGACGGTATCTTTCTGGTTTTGACAAATACCATCTAGATCGAACAGAATTATTCCACGCTGTTGAACCTCCTGTACCTGTTTTACGTACTATCCCTGAATCAGAAGGATGGGCACACAACAACACAGCTCCTTTTATTGCTTCTGCTATGCGACCACAACAGTTTTGAATAAATTGTCTTACATGGGAACGATTATTTTCATTACCTCCAAATAGATCTGCTGCTGTATCCAAAATCACTAGCTTTGGCTGAAACAATTCAATATCTTCAAGTAACTCTTGAAAGTAATGGGTCAATTGACCTATATCTTTGTTGTTAAAAACCATAAGTATATTATTTTTCCACACTCGAGACGACAAGCAAACATTGTCATGAAAATCAGAAGATTCCATATCCAATTGATAAAGTTTATGTATTGCACATTGCCTGCGCCAAAGTTCTTCCTCCTCATCTTCACAAAACACACCATATGTTCTCATCTGCTGAATATCTATACCAAGCCAAGATTTACCAATACCAGCAGCAGTCATTAATTGTTGAGCAAGAAGAGATTTTCCAACTCCACCGTCGCCGTAGAGAGCTGTAACACTTCCCACAGGAAGCCAATCTTTAATAATCCATTTTCTCTCTGGAGCGGTGTTGGTCCAAGCTGTAGTATCAATTGTTTTTGACTTTCTAACCTCAGTTATGGATTAGAAAATAGATAAAAGTATAACTAAGAAGAGGGAAACAGGGTAAACTCGAGTATTTTAGTAATAATAAGAGGTTACACATGAAGAAAGATATTACAGAACTGTACTGTTGCGTCGAGGATTTTTGTCGTGCGGTAGATGATAATTTTGCAAATAGGTTCTTATCAAACGGCAAAAAACCAACCAGAGTACCAGAAATAGCGCACTCAGAAATTCTAACCATAATCCTATTATACCATAAATCACCATGTAAAAACTTCAAGGCTTTTTATCTTTGTTATCTTCAGTTATTCTATAGATCAGAGTTTTCAAAGCTGCCTTCATATCACAGATTTATTGCCTTAAAGCCGCGAGTTTTGTGGTATTTAGCATTACTTTTGCAATGGTTTTGTGAACAAGCAAAAATGACCGGGATTTCCTACATAGATTCTACTTCAATAGCAGTATGCCATCGAAAAAGAATCTCAAGAAATAAGGTTTTCAAAGGATTAGCAGAGTTAGGAAAGAATACTTACGGCTGGTTTTTTGGTTTTAAATTACATGTAGTAATCAATGAAATAGGTGAAATTCAAGGTGTTACGCTAACCAGAGGTAACGTCGATGACAGAAAACCTGTACCAACTCTAACCAAAAAACTAACTGGACTTTTGTTTGGAGATAAGGGCTATATAAAGAAAGAGCTCTTTGAGAAACTATTCGATAGAGGTCTAAAACTCGTCACTAAAGTGAAAAAAGGTATGAAAAATGCACTGATTTCGCTGAAAGAGAAGATTTTACTAGGGAAAAGATCGATTGTTGAAACGGTTTTTGGCTGCCTAAAAAACAAATTTGAACTTGAGCACACTCGGCATAGATCCACAGTAAATTTCTTGGTACATATTTTTTCTACCCTCATTTCTTATTCAATGCAATCGAAAAAGCCCTGTATTTCTCAGCTTTACTTCGTTGGTTAATCCATAACTGGGGTTTCTAGGGCTTTTGTTGTTAAGAATAAATTCTTCAACGTTCGTTCCTTCTAATACACAATCAGCAGCATCCCAGCCTTTCGATTTATTTTGTGGAATATTAAGAACAACAAGTGATGCAACTCCGATCTCTAAAAGCTTTTTTTCAGCATTTTTTGCGTATTTATTACCTGCTTCATCATTATCTGGCCAAATAATAATATTTTTACCCTTTAGACCTCAGTTATGGATTAGAAAATAGATAAAAGTATAACTAAGAAGAGGGAAACAGGGTAAACTCGAGTATTTTAGTAATAATAAGAGGTTACCCATGAAGAAAGATATTACAGAACTGTACTGTTGCGTCGAGGATTTTTGTCGTGCGGTAGATGATAATTTTGCAAATAGGTTCTTATCAAACGGCAAAAAACCAACCAGAGTACCAGAAATAGCGCACTCAGAAATTCTAACCATAATCCTATTATACCATAAATCACCATGTAAAAACTTCAAGGCTTTTTATCTTTGTTATCTTCAGTTATTCTATAGATCAGAGTTTTCAAAGCTGCCTTCATATCACAGATTTATTGCCTTAAAGCCGCGAGTTTTGTGGTATTTAGCATTACTTTTGCAATGGTTTTGTGAACAAGCAAAAATGACCGGGATTTCCTACATAGATTCTACTTCAATAGCAGTATGCCATCGAAAAAGAATCTCAAGAAATAAGGTTTTCAAAGGATTAGCAGAGTTAGGAAAGAATACTTACGGCTGGTTTTTTGGTTTTAAATTACATGTAGTAATCAATGAAATAGGTGAAATTCAAGGTGTTACGCTAACCAGAGGTAACGTCGATGACAGAAAACCTGTACCAACTCTAACCAAAAAACTAACTGGACTTTTGTTTGGAGATAAGGGCTATATAAAGAAAGAGCTCTTTGAGAAACTATTCGATAGAGGTCTAAAACTCGTCACTAAAGTGAAAAAAGGTATGAAAAATGCACTGATTTCGCTGAAAGAGAAGATTTTACTAGGGAAAAGATCGATTGTTGAAACGGTTTTTGGCTGCCTAAAAAACAAATTTGAACTTGAGCACACTCGGCATAGATCCACAGTAAATTTCTTGGTACATATTTTTTCTACCCTCATTTCTTATTCAATGCAATCGAAAAAGCCCTGTATTTCTCAGCTTTACTTCGTTGGTTAATCCATAACTGGGGTCTTTAGGGGTGACCAGTCTGTTTTATCAGTTGGTGCATTTGCTCCAGACATCGCTGTTGTTGCTGTGATACCTTGTTCTATCAGCGCTTCAGCACATTTTTCTCCCTCAACAAGAATAACTTTATCAGACTTTAAAATTTCTGGAATGTTGTATAGAGGCCTTATCTCTGGTGCAGTAAAAGTAGATTTTTTCACATCAAAAGGACGATATTCTTTTCCTTCAGGTGGATCATAACGATAAACCTTAACAATAATCTGATTGTCTTCATCGTAGTAATTCCAACTGCAACTCAACCACTATCGGCTGAGAGCCGAAAGGTTGGATATTGCGCTGGAAGCGCGGCGAGAAGCTAAAGCTACTCCAATCTTATACTAGATATAGAATGAGGCTGATGTGCATCTGTATGTTTATTAATGTACTCATTAATAACTTCATCTGTCGCTGGTAGCACTAAAGTATCCTCTTCCCCAAAAACGCTTTCCCCAGTATATTTTCTTTAGCTCTGGAAATTCTTGTTGAACTTTGCGTGAAGACCTTCCTTTGGCTCTTTGGACAAAATCACTCACAGCTATGTGAGGAGGTATTACTACGAATAAATGTAAATGATCTGATGATATTACTCCATTTTCTATCTTAATCCCCATTTCTTCAGATACTTCTGCTACGATTGTTCGTATTCTCTCCTTCATAGACCTCGTTAACACTCTGTACCGATACTTTGTGATCCAGACTATATGGTACCTATGATAAAATACAGTGTGTTTTCCTTTGTCGTACCCAGTCATAACTATACTTTATAACCCCAGTTATGGATTAACCAACGAAGTAAAGCTGAGAAATACAGGGCTTTTTCGATTGCATTGAATAAGAAATGAGGGTAGAAAAAATATGTACCAAGAAATTTACTGTGGATCTATGCCGAGTGTGCTCAAGTTCAAATTTGTTTTTTAGGCAGCCAAAAACCGTTTCAACAATCGATCTTTTCCCTAGTAAAATCTTCTCTTTCAGCGAAATCAGTGCATTTTTCATACCTTTTTTCACTTTAGTGACGAGTTTTAGACCTCTATCGAATAGTTTCTCAAAGAGCTCTTTCTTTATATAGCCCTTATCTCCAAACAAAAGTCCAGTTAGTTTTTTGGTTAGAGTTGGTACAGGTTTTCTGTCATCGACGTTACCTCTGGTTAGCGTAACACCTTGAATTTCACCTATTTCATTGATTACTACATGTAATTTAAAACCAAAAAACCAGCCGTAAGTATTCTTTCCTAACTCTGCTAATCCTTTGAAAACCTTATTTCTTGAGATTCTTTTTCGATGGCATACTGCTATTGAAGTAGAATCTATGTAGGAAATCCCGGTCATTTTTGCTTGTTCACAAAACCATTGCAAAAGTAATGCTAAATACCACAAAACTCGCGGCTTTAAGGCAATAAATCTGTGATATGAAGGCAGCTTTGAAAACTCTGATCTATAGAATAACTGAAGATAACAAAGATAAAAAGCCTTGAAGTTTTTACATGGTGATTTATGGTATAATAGGATTATGGTTAGAATTTCTGAGTGCGCTATTTCTGGTACTCTGGTTGGTTTTTTGCCGTTTGATAAGAACCTATTTGCAAAATTATCATCTACCGCACGACAAAAATCCTCGACGCAACAGTACAGTTCTGTAATATCTTTCTTCATGGGTAACCTCTTATTATTACTAAAATACTCGAGTTTACCCTGTTTCCCTCTTCTTAGTTATACTTTTATCTATTTTCTAATCCATAACTGAGGTTTTATAAAGTACAGTTATGACATTGACAAACTAAAGTTTCTCCACCTAGAAGGTGGAGGCTTGTACCATCTTACGGAAAGTCAAATCAATTTTTCAATCTTTTTTACTTATTTTTTCATCAAAAGGTAAAGATATTAATAGATACTGATTTTTTATTTTAAACTTGTTGAATTTCGTCTAAAGAGATGCCTGCCGCTTGCAAAATAATATCAATAGAAATTCCTTTTTTTACTAAGTCTTTCGCAATTTTTACTTTTTCCGCTCTTTTTACTTTCTCCTCGCAAATCCGTATGCCTTCAAACAACGATTTTATTAATGTATTACGTAATTCTTGGCTTTCAATCTTTTTGTATTCTTCAATTAAATTCGGTAATTCATTTTCTACTATCTCATCTTCTTCTATTAGCAGATCTGTAATACTAATTGATAATGTTTCTGCTATTCCATATAATTTATCAAGTGGAACAGCAACCCTTCCTTGCTCATAGTTACTTATTTCGTGGCGTGTTGTACCCATTTTCTTTGCTAAATCTTCTTGAGTATACTCCCGCACTGCCCTCCATTCTTTTATCTTCTTTCCTATTTGGCAGTAGATAGAACCAACTTTTTCTTCAACACATTCATCAGCAGGGAGGCCTATTGCTTGTGAAACAACATCAACAGAAATTCCTGCTTTGACTAGATTCTTTGCTATTTCCATTCTCTCTGCTTTCCTACTACTTTTTTCACTTACTTGAACAAATTTGGTTAGCAAACAAAACATTTTACGTAACTCATGATCGTCAATCTTTTTATATTTTCTTATTAAATATAGTATCTCTTCTTCCTTATTTTTAATGCAGATTTTCTTATTCGATACAGGAATAAGATCCGTAATACTAATTGATAACACCTTTGCTATAGAGTACAACTTTTCAATCGAAATTTTACGTGTTCCTTTCTCATATTGTAGTATTACCTGATATGTTACACCGATTTCTTTTGCTAAATCTTTTTGAGTATATCCTTTTGCTAACCTACGATTTCTTACTTCCTGTCCTACTACTTTGTAATCTAAAAAGTTAGGGTAATTATTCTCTTTTTTCACATTTTATACCCCATAATCAGAAGAGCTGTTACGTATACTTAATTGGAGACCTTTTTGACAAACTGAACTCATCTCCTTTCAAACAATTTTTCTATATCACTTAATTTCATTTCTATATAAGTTGGTCTCCCATGGTTGCATTGCCCAGCATACGGTGTTTCTTCCATTCGTCTCAGTAGCTCGTTCATTTCCTCTAACTTCATTTTCTCCCTGCTCGAATTGATCCATGGCATGCAATGGTAGCTAACACTTTTTCTTCTACTGGCAATGTATCTTCTTTTTGTCCATGCTAAAAGGATATAGATTTAACATAAATTTGCTACTGAAATGTTGACATTAAGTTTCAAGATCTTTATCATGTAAAGGTGTGGGCTCAAGATATTAGGTCATTGAGCTTTTCTGGCTCGTGTTTTTCTGGGATGCTACACCAAAAATAAGTGTTTTTAGAGCTCTTTATAGCTACTGAATCTATGAATTCATTTGCTGGCGTTTTTAGGCGCTTTATGAGGGAGTTATAGAAAGATGTACAAAAGGACGTCTAAAGCAGAAGATGCTATTCTTAGGCCATCTTTGACAGTCGTTTTTTTCTCTAACATACCCAAAGTTTAAAAAAATAAGATTTAAACACAAAAGAGTTGAATATTTCTTCAGAATTGTGTATAATTATTAATGCTTTCTGTGTGCCGTAGAGACACAAGGAATGTTCAGGAAAGAGCAAACTAAGTGCGAAAGCTGCACAATAGATGAGGGTGGGCCCCTCGGAGCCGGTTTACAAGAGCAGGCTTCAAACAACCATAAGCTGCTTTGGTAAAGAGCCAAGGTAGTGAGCGTTATGGAAAAGGCGTAATTATGCGTCATGTGTGAAATAGAGAGATGAACGCAAGTGAACCACTGATTACACGTCGAAAGGTAATGCGATGATGTCAAAACCAGGGGAGAAAAAGTAACTTGGGATAAGCCTATCGGGAACTTGTCTACTGGGTAGGTGGCATCCGGCATATAGGTGGCATGAACCTATTTCAGGCTATTGTGTGGAACTATGGGAACCTGTCGTTTCGATGATAAGGGAGAAGTCCAAGGAGCTGAACTCTAAGGAAGAGAGTACTGATGCGAAAAACAGGGGCGGATTAGCTCGTAGTAGTGAAGAAGTTTTTGTAATGGAAATGGAGCGAAGGGGCTGAGTTATTTAGTTTTAATTATTTATCAACCGAAAGGGAAGAGTTAATGAATAAAACAAAATCTTTTGACATACCAAAGCAACTGATTTGGAAAGCTTATAAACAAGTATCCAAAAACAGAGGTGCGGCAGGTGTAGATGAGGTCTCGATAACAAAGTTTGAAGAAAATCTAAAAGATAATCTATACAAACTGTGGAATCGGATGTCATCCGGAAGTTATTTTCCAGAACCAGTAAAAGCTGTTGCGATACCAAAAGATACAGGAGGACAAAGAACTTTATGTGTTCCTTCAGTATTCGACAGGATAGGGCAAACAGCAGCTACTATGTATCTCGAACCGTTAGTAGAGCAGGAATTTCACGAAGATTCGTATGGTTATAGACCAAACAAGTCTGCACTGGATGCGGTAAGTACAGCGTGTAAGAGATGTTGGAGAAGTGATTGGACGATAGATCTTGATATTTCTGGATTTTTCGACAATCTGGATCATGTGTTAGCACTGCAAACTATCAAGAAGCATACAGATTGCAAGTGGGTCATACTGTACGTGGAAAGGTGGATGAAAGCCCCGATTCAACTAGCAGATGGCAGTAAGGTAGTTAGGAATAAGGGAGTTCCACAAGGAGGTTCTGTAAGCCCAATCATTTCTAACATATTTATGCATCATGCATTTGATATGTGGATGAGGCAAAACTACCCAACAATACCATTTGAGAGATATGTAGATGATGCAATGGTGCACTGTAAAACCCAGAGACAGGCAAAATTCATAAAAGACAAGATCGAAGAAAGATTGGCTGAGTTTAAGCTAAAATTACATCCTGAAAAGACACAAATAGTGTACTGTAAGGATGACAATAGGAGAGATGAGTTTCCAATACAGAGCTTTGACTTTCTGGGTTACACGTTCAGACCTAGACTGGCAAAGAACAATAAAATAGGAAACTATTTTGTCTCATTTCTACCTGCAATTAGCAACAAAGCCAAGAAGAAGATCAACCAAACCATAAGGTCATGGAAAATACGTAGGCAAACATATACAACACTAGAGAAAATATCAAAGAAAATAAATCCTATAGTCCGAGGCTGGTATCAGTACTATGGCAGGTTTTATAAATCAGAGATGTATCCATCTCTCAGAAATGTAGAGTGGCACCTAGTAGGATGGGTCAGAGCCAAATATAAGAAACTTCGAAATCATGGAAGACTAGCAAAGCAATTTCTAGCAAAAGTGAGAAAGAGGTCTCCAAATATTTTCTATCACTGGACACTAGGATTGGGATCAAAAGGCTGAATAACGGGAGCTGTATAAATCGAGAGGGTGCGCCGTGGCACGCATTAAGAAATACTTAGCAGAGCTAAGCGGGGTTCAGAATAAATGGCCTCGAGGTGAACAACTAACTTTAACCCGAAAGGGGAGGAGGACAAGAGCATGTATGTAAAGCGAGAGTTGTCTGAAGATGTGTAAGATAACGGCTTGCAACACCTGATCAATATGGTTAAAGCTAAACTGCTTGAATTCTAATCTTCAGGGGTGGGACTTCACATCCATGGGTATCACATTTAAAACCCCATGTCTACAGTAAGCACAGATTAAACTTTCGTTTGTGCGACATTCTGGCTGTAGAACGATAAGTAGTGAACTTATTTAAGAGGATGAATGGAAAACCTAAGTTGATCTAGAACAGTTCTTAGTGACGGAACATGGGATGACCTAAGGAACGCGAGTTCTATGGTTACGGAGTCATCGTAGTAGTCGTGGAAGTAACGAACCACCGGGGAATGTGGGAGAGCCACATACAGGGCAAAGGGTGACAGATAATTGAATGTTGAAATTGGGAGGTACGCAAGATGCGGAAAGCTGAAACAATACTTAACATTATACGTGAACGCGGACAAAGAAATCTGCCGGTTAAAAACGTATATCGCCTACTTTATCAGCGTGATCTTTACCTTCAAGCGTATGGTAAACTTTGTCGTAATAAAGGTGCTATGACAGAAGGTGTAACTGCTGAAACAGTTAATGGTATGTCTTTGGAGAAAATTGATAAAATCATAGAGGATTTACGCTATGAACGATATCGATGGATACCAGTAAAACGTATCTACATTTTAAAGAAGAGCGGTAAACGAAGGCCGTTAGGATTGCCAACATGGTCAAACAAGTTACTTCAAGAAGTAATCCGATTAATATTGGAAGCCTATTATGAGTCTAAATTTAGTGAGTGTTCACATGGATTCCGGCCAAAGCGTGGATGCCATACTGCATTAAAAGCAGTAACGCAAAAAGGCAGAGGTACAAAATGGTTTATAGAAGGGGATCTCAGAGCATGTTATGACTCAATTGATCATACCATATTGTTAAAAATACTGAGTGAAAGCTTTCAAGACAACCGTTTTATCCAACTAATCAATCGACTGCTAAAAGCAGGATATATGGAAAATTGGAAGTACAATAAGAGTCACAGTGGAGTACCACAGGGCTCTATTATTGGTCCAATTCTGAGTAACATATTACTCGATCGGTTAGATAAACATGTGGAACATACATTAATACCAGCAAATAACCGAGGTAAGCGAAGAAGGACAAACCCAAAATATTTAAGGTTAACCAAGCAAGTATCGATGATGAGAAAACAAGGGAATTGGGAGCAAGTAAGGCAACTGCGCCAATTAGTGCAGAGTATGCCATCTAAGGACTCTTGTGATCAAAATTATCGACGTCTTTGGTATGTTAGGTATGCTGATGATGTTCTGGTAGGGTTTGCAGGACCAAAAAATGAAGCTGAACAAATTAAAAATGAGATTGCTAGATTCCTCAATGAGGAGCTCAAACTTATGCTTAATGAAGATAAAACGCTTATTACACACGCATGTGATAGCAAAGCCAATTTTTTGGGTTATGAAATACACGTCTTGCATGCAGATGATAAACATGATCATCGGACACAGCGGTGTATTAACGGTAGTGTTGGCTTACGTGTACCACACCATATAAAGCAGAAAAAGTGTTCTGAATATATGCGTTGTGGAAAGCCTATACATTTACCTCAACGTACAATTGATACAGCTTACAGTATTGTTGCTCAGTATCAAACTGAATATCGAGGAATTGTACAATACTACAAAATGGCCTACAACCTTCACACACTAAGTTATCTGAAGTATGTGATGGAAGTATCATTAGTAAAGACTTTAGCATCTAAATACAAAACAACTTGCAGGAAAATTTATAGAAAATTTGGTGCGATGATTGAAAACGATGAAGGTGAAAAACGAAAAGTCATCCAAATCAGAGTAGATCGTTTACCATCAAAGATACCATTAATTACACACTTTGGTGCTGTGTCGCTAAAATGGAATAAATGGGTAAGCATAAGTGATAACCTTATACCAATATGGAATAAGCGTAGTGAAATAGAGCAAAGACTATTGGCACAAACTTGTGAATTATGTAAATCACAAGAGCAGATTGAGGTACACCATGTACGTAAACTTGCTGATCTACGAAGTAAGAGTAATGTTGAACTACCTGAATGGAAGAAAAGAATGATTGAACGACAGAGAAAAACTCTTGTTGTTTGTCATGAATGCCATAAGAAAATCCAATATGGGAAATATGATGGTGATTCCTTAAAACGTTAGATTATTGGAGAGCCACGTGATACGGAAACGGTCATGCGTGGTTCGGAGAGAGGCTGTTGGAAAAGTGCTTAATAGTAACTCGCTGGCTGCCTACTCTACTTTACGTACAGTTCTGCGAGAGACTGGTGGGGAAGTTCCGCCGGTCTACTCTCCAGGTTAGTTCGTTATGGCTCTTTCGAAGTTTCTTGACGCACGAAATGATTGCGCCTTCAAGAGAATATTTGGTACTGAGAGGAATAAAGACATCCTCATTCATTTCCTGAACGATATTTTAGGCTTTACTGGCTTAGCTGCAATTCAGGACGTTCAATTTTTAGCTACCATTTTAGACCCTGAGATTGCCGCTAAAAAGCAAAGTATTGTCGATGTTCTTTGTAAAGACTCTCAAGGTTCAAGATATATTATAGAAATGCAATTCACTAAGACTAAGGGCTTCGAAAAGCGTGCTCAATATTATGCTGCTAAAGCTTACTCAAGTCAAGCAGATCAAGGTGATGATTATCATAACCTCAAGGAAATAATCTTTATTGCTGTTGCTGATTGCATTATTTTTCCAGATAAGGCTGAGTACAAATCTAATCATGTCATTTTAGATAAAAATAGCTTTGAACATGACTTAAAGGATTTTTACTTCGTATTCATAGAACTACCAAAATTTACAAAGACAAAAGAAGACCAACTAGAAAATATAGTAGAAAAATGGTGTTATTTTTTCCAATATGCAGCAGAAACAAACGAAGAGGACCTAGATAAAATAGTTGGTAGTGACGTCATCATAAAACGAGCTTATGAAGAGATGAATAAGTTTAATTGGTCAGAAGAAGAGTTACTAGCATATGAACAAATGAAAAAACGCATAATGGATGAGATAGCTGCTTTTGCTCAAAAGTTTGATGAGGGTCTTAAGGTTGGACACGAAAAAGGCAGAGAAGAAGGTATTCAAATCGGACATGAAAAAGGCAGAGCTGAAGGTAGGGAAGAAAGCGAAAAACAGGCTAAAATAGCAGTTGCTAAGGAAATGCTTGCTGATAAAATGGATATTAATACTATTGCCAAATTTACTGGATTGCCAGTCAGTGAAATTGAAAAGCTTCAAAAATAAAACACTATTCATGATCTTGAGACCTTGTTTTGCTGGTTGTTCAATTGCTGTACATCTAAATATGTGATTAAAGTATAGCACTTCTCATAATAATCCGAACAGATCATAGAAAGGCAGAATCAACAGCATGACGAAAAGACTTGAATAGAGGAATGTTTTTCCTGACTCTGTTTTTTATAGCAAACCAATGATGTTCAATTTTGTTAAAATCTGGAGAATACGGTGGCAGATACAAAATTTCTGCACCAATCCCTTTAGCAAGCTTAATGATCTTATCAGACTTATGAAAAGTAGCATTGTCAAGAATGACAGTTTGTCCAGGTTCCAAGGTCGGTATCAAAAATTGCTCAAACCATCCATTAAAAATATCCATATTACAGTGGCCTTCAAAGGTTAATGGAGCAACTATTTTTCTTTCACTTAAAGCTGCAATCATACTGATTCGTTGAGTTTTCTTCCCAGATTTTAGGGCATAAAACCGCTGTCCCTTCTGACAATATCCATAGGGGTAGTCTTCAGTGTTGTCAATGCCAGACTCATCTATATACACTAAGTTTTTAGGTTCTTTTGTTGCTATAATTTTCAAGAATTTAGCACGTTTTTCTTCGCTTCTTTCCTTGTACCCATAGGTCTTTTTTTGCGTGTAAATCCAATTTTTTTCAGGGCTCGGTGGATAGTTTGGATACTAACGTTGCTCCAAAGTTTAGCCATTTCCAATAGAGTCTTTCCTCCGTTTTCTCTGGCAAATTTAGCAAAGGCATCCCAGTCGGTAATTTTGTGATTGTAACCTCCATTTCCAAGTTTTTTTGATTGAAAGTCACCTGTTTCTTTTCTTCTTTGCTGCCACTCCCACAAAGTAGTTCGTCCAATTTTAAATCTTGCTGCCACTGTTTCTCTGCTTTCTCCCTCGTCTAGAGCTTCCATTGCTTTTTTCCTTAAGTCATAACTATATGCTGCTGGCATACCTACCTTCACTACTACAAATCCTTATTTTACCTTATTTGGACTATTATGAAAAGTACTATAAATTGGTCACGACCAGAGTTACTTCCTGTTCTAATTTCTTTTGATCAAATATCCTCTTCTTCTCCTCTTCAATTGTTTTTAAGCTTTGTTTCATCGCTTTGATTCGTGGTTCAAATTCTTCTTGATTAATATATTCTTGGGCATAACTATCAATAAGTCTAGCAATGCCTCGTTTTAATTTATTTTCTTGCTTTTCAAGCAAATCGCTTTTTTTATCCCACGATGATTTTTTAAGCTCTAAAAGTCTACGTTTGTATTCTTCTAAAATTCTATTTGGATTTTTCAATAAATGCTTAACTTCTTCCCACACAGCTGTTTCTAATGCATCTGTACGAATGTGTTTATTATCACAAATTTTGTTACCACCAAAACGGTAAGAATCTCTACCAATACAACGATAATATGCATAATGCTCAACTTTTTCTCCTCGTTTATTTCTTACAGGACTTCCATAATATGCATAACGACAACGCTTACATACGACTAAACCTTGTAATAAATACTTTGCTCCTCTTTCTCTTGTCCTGGCTATTTTTCTGTTCTCAGCTAACTGTTCTTGAACCATATCAAATATATCTTCATCCACTATATTTGGCACTTTAACATAAACCCAATTCGCTTTTTCGACAGGATAAATGGAGTAATTATCTTTTGGCTGTTCACAAGAATGTTTTTGTGGTCTTATCTGTTGTAACCTTACACCTACCTTTGTTTTACCAAAAGCTGCTTGTCCTTTGTAAGCGGGGTTTTTTAACATACCCCAAATTACACTTCTATCCCAGCACTTTTTTCCTGTTCGTGTCATAATGGACATAGTATTTAGCCGACGACATACTTCCCCAATACTTGCCCTTTCTCTGCCTATCCACAAAAATACTTTGCGAACAACATCAGCTTCTTCTTCGTTAATTTCAAATAAAGCTTGTCCTCCTCCCATATACTTATCTATATAACGATAACCGTATGGAGCTCCTCCCATTACACTTACACAACCTTTATTAGCCGCATAAATCTTTCCACGACGACTTCGTTCCATAATTTTTGCACGTTCATATTCTGCTATCATACCTTGCATTTGTAACAGCAATTGGGATTCTGGGTTATCGTTAATCTCATAATTTAAAAAAACCGCTTCTGCTCCTGCTTTCTGAAATTCTTCAAGCAATATCATTTGATATGCATATTTTCTAGATAAACGATCAGGAGAATGAATGTAAATTTTATCAATTTCACCTTCTATTACTTTATCACGTAATTTTTCTAGACCAGGACGGACTAAATTAGATCCACTGTAGCCATTATCAATAAATTCATGCTCTCTCAATAATCTGTACCCATCCATGCTAATCTGCTTCTCTATAGCTGCAACTTGGCTTGCTATTGTATTTTCTTGTGCTTGTTTCCCCGAAGAAACTCTTGCATATAAACTCACTGTTACCATTTGATCCCCCTTGAATCGCACTTTTATGTTTTAAGCTTTTTTGACTTACTTGCTTTGATGCTGCTCTTTCATAAGCATCTAACAAATACTTTTCTGACAACCGATTAGGCTCATAGCTACAGCTAATCCGTACAGCCGATCTCTTATTCCCCATGAACTTTCCTTGAAATAATATGTTCATATCATTCATTGAAGCTGATGGTTAATTGATTATTGGTGCTATAAATAAATAGCTCTCTTGGTTTTGGACACAGAAGTTTTCGAGAAATGCTTTTCTCTAATTTTACGTTTTTTGCAACATTGTTGGCGGAGTAATATCTCCTGTACTTGCTAATTTAACTCTCGACGGTTTTGATGATGTTTTCAATAAACATTTTGGAAAAAAGGGAACCAAAAAGCGCAAGAAATATGGTGTACACATGATCCGCTATGCGGATGATTTTATAGTAACTGGGAAATCGAAAGAAATCCTAGAGACTAAAGTCAAACTGCTTGTAGAGGATTTCCTGAGCCAAAGAGGGCTATCTTTATCGGCAGGAAAGACAAAGATCACACACATAGAACAGGGATTCGATTTTCTCGGTCAGACAGTATGCAAGTACAAAACAAAACTAATCATCAAACCTTCAGAAAAAAGTGTAAACAGACTTCTGAAGCGCATCCGGTACCTAATTCGTAAGAAGAACGCAGAAACCCAGGAAAAGGTAATTGAAATGCTCGCACCTCAAATTCGAGGCTGGGCTTATTACCATCGAGGAATATGCGCGAGAAAAGCTTACGAAAAAGTGGACCATGAGATTTTCAAAGCTTTATGGCACTGGTCAAAACGCAGACATCCTAATAAAGGGTTACATTGGATTAAAGATAAATACTTTAAAGTCAAGGGGTCTCGAAAATGGTGTTTTGCAGTATTGGCTAAGAATAAAGACATAGTCGAATGGAAAGAACTCTTCCAAGCGACAAGTGTATCAATTCGCCGCCATAAGAAAATTAGAGCAGTAGCTAACCCCTATGATAAAGAGTGGTATGCTTACTTTAAAGAACGTCAGTCAAAAAAAACTCTTCTCTTTGCAAAAATGGTAAGATATGATTCACGTTAGTTCTAGAAAGGAATTTGATATGTCCGGATATTCGACAAAAACTGTTGCCGGTTCTCAGGAAAAGGACTTAAGATGGCTCGAGCCGTATGAGGGGAAACTGTGCGCCGTGGCACGCATTAAGAAATACTTAGCAGAGCTAAGCGGGGTTCAGAATAAATGGCCTCGAGGTGAACAACTAACTTTAACCCGAAAGGGGAGGAGGACAAGAGCATGTATGTAAAGCGAGAGTTGTCTGAAGATGTGTAAGATAACGGCTTGCAACACCTGATCAATATGGTTAAAGCTAAACTGCTTGAATTCTAATCTTCAGGGGTGGGACTTCACATCCATGGGTATCACATTTAAAACCCCATGTCTACAGTAAGCACAGATTAAACTTTCGTTTGTGCGACATTCTGGCTGTAGAACGATAAGTAGTGAACTTATTTAAGAGGATGAATGGAAAACCTAAGTTGATCTAGAACAGTTCTTAGTGACGGAACATGGGATGACCTAAGGAACGCGAGTTCTATGGTTACGGAGTCATCGTAGTAGTCGTGGAAGTAACGAACCACCGGGGAATGTGGGAGAGCCACATACAGGGCAAAGGGTGACAGATAATTGAATGTTGAAATTGGGAGGTACGCAAGATGCGGAAAGCTGAAACAATACTTAACATTATACGTGAACGCGGACAAAGAAATCTGCCGGTTAAAAACGTATATCGCCTACTTTATCAGCGTGATCTTTACCTTCAAGCGTATGGTAAACTTTGTCGTAATAAAGGTGCTATGACAGAAGGTGTAACTGCTGAAACAGTTAATGGTATGTCTTTGGAGAAAATTGATAAAATCATAGAGGATTTACGCTATGAACGATATCGATGGATACCAGTAAAACGTATCTACATTTTAAAGAAGAGCGGTAAACGAAGGCCGTTAGGATTGCCAACATGGTCAAACAAGTTACTTCAAGAAGTAATCCGATTAATATTGGAAGCCTATTATGAGTCTAAATTTAGTGAGTGTTCACATGGATTCCGGCCAAAGCGTGGATGCCATACTGCATTAAAAGCAGTAACGCAAAAAGGCAGAGGTACAAAATGGTTTATAGAAGGGGATCTCAGAGCATGTTATGACTCAATTGATCATACCATATTGTTAAAAATACTGAGTGAAAGCTTTCAAGACAACCGTTTTATCCAACTAATCAATCGACTGCTAAAAGCAGGATATATGGAAAATTGGAAGTACAATAAGAGTCACAGTGGAGTACCACAGGGCTCTATTATTGGTCCAATTCTGAGTAACATATTACTCGATCGGTTAGATAAACATGTGGAACATACATTAATACCAGCAAATAACCGAGGTAAGCGAAGAAGGACAAACCCAAAATATTTAAGGTTAACCAAGCAAGTATCGATGATGAGAAAACAAGGGAATTGGGAGCAAGTAAGGCAACTGCGCCAATTAGTGCAGAGTATGCCATCTAAGGACTCTTGTGATCAAAATTATCGACGTCTTTGGTATGTTAGGTATGCTGATGATGTTCTGGTAGGGTTTGCAGGACCAAAAAATGAAGCTGAACAAATTAAAAATGAGATTGCTAGATTCCTCAATGAGGAGCTCAAACTTATGCTTAATGAAGATAAAACGCTTATTACACACGCATGTGATAGCAAAGCCAATTTTTTGGGTTATGAAATACACGTCTTGCATGCAGATGATAAACATGATCATCGGACACAGCGGTGTATTAACGGTAGTGTTGGCTTACGTGTACCACACCATATAAAGCAGAAAAAGTGTTCTGAATATATGCGTTGTGGAAAGCCTATACATTTACCTCAACGTACAATTGATACAGCTTACAGTATTGTTGCTCAGTATCAAACTGAATATCGAGGAATTGTACAATACTACAAAATGGCCTACAACCTTCACACACTAAGTTATCTGAAGTATGTGATGGAAGTATCATTAGTAAAGACTTTAGCATCTAAATACAAAACAACTTGCAGGAAAATTTATAGAAAATTTGGTGCGATGATTGAAAACGATGAAGGTGAAAAACGAAAAGTCATCCAAATCAGAGTAGATCGTTTACCATCAAAGATACCATTAATTACACACTTTGGTGCTGTGTCGCTAAAATGGAATAAATGGGTAAGCATAAGTGATAACCTTATACCAATATGGAATAAGCGTAGTGAAATAGAGCAAAGACTATTGGCACAAACTTGTGAATTATGTAAATCACAAGAGCAGATTGAGGTACACCATGTACGTAAACTTGCTGATCTACGAAGTAAGAGTAATGTTGAACTACCTGAATGGAAGAAAAGAATGATTGAACGACAGAGAAAAACTCTTGTTGTTTGTCATGAATGCCATAAGAAAATCCAATATGGGAAATATGATGGTGATTCCTTAAAACGTTAGATTATTGGAGAGCCACGTGATACGGAAACGGTCATGCGTGGTTCGGAGAGAGGCTGTTGGAAAAGTGCTTAATAGTAACTCGCTGGCTGCCTACTCTACTTTACGTACAGTTCTGCGAGAGACTGGTGGGGAAGTTCCGCCGGTCTACTCTCCAAGTGGATTTCCTATGGCTTTATCAAAATTTCTTGATGCACGCAATGATTATGCTTTTAAAAGAATATTTGGCACCGAGAAGAATAAAGACATCCTCATTCATTTCCTGAACGATATTTTAGGCTTCACTGGCTTAGCTGCTATTCACGATGTTGAATTCTTAGCTACCATTTTAGATCCTGAGATTGCCGCTAAAAAGCAGAGTATTGTCGATGTTCTTTGTAAGGACTCTCAAGGCTCAAGATACATTATAGAGATGCAGTTCACTAAGACCAAGGGCTTCGAAAAGCGTGCTCAATATTATGCTGCCAAAGCCTACTCAAGTCAAGCTGATCAAGGTGATGATTACCATAACCTCAAGGAAATAATCTTTATAGCTGTTGCTGATTGCATTATTTTTCCAGATAAGGCTGAGTACAAATCTAATCATGTCATCTTAGATAAGAATAGCTTTGAACATGACTTAAAGGATTTTTACTTCGTATTCATAGAACTACCAAAATTTACAAAGACAAAAGAAGACCAATTAGAAAATATTGTTGAAAAATGGTGTTACTTTTTTCGCTATGCAGCAGAAACAAACGAAGAGGACCTAGATAAAATAGTTGGTAGTGACGTAATAATAAAACGAGCTTATGAAGAGATGAATAAGTTTAATTGGTCAGAAGAAGAATTACTAGCATATGAACAAATGAAAAAACGCATAATGGATGAGATAGCTGCTTTAGCTCAAAAATTTGATGAGGGTCTTAAAGTTGGTCACGAAAAAGGTAGACAAGAAGGTAGACAAGAAGGCATCCAAATCGGTCATGAAAAAGGCAGAGAGGAAGGTATTCAAATCGGCGAAGAAAAGGGCGAAAAACAGGCTAAAATAGCAGTGGCAAAGGAAATGCTTGCTGATAAAATGAGTATTAATACTATTGCTAGATTAACAGGATTGCCAATCAGCGAAGTTGAAAAATTGAAAAAGTAATTCGAGTATCTTAATAAATAGTTAGTCTGTTAATGTTATCCTTTATCCTTAATTTATAAGGGTTAGAGGTAAAGGTATGGCTAAGGGAAGTAATGCTCTATTAGTGCTTGATTTTGATAATACTGTTACTAATGAGCACATGCATAATGCTTTTTTCAAGTTAGAAAAAGTTGACTTTAATCCTACTCAAAATAATGCAGTAACGGATGATAATATAAGGAGGTTTATAGAGGCAACTGAAGGAATAAAAAATGAGGAGAATTTAAAACCTGTATTACAATTTGCAATTTCAAAAGGAATAGAAGTGAATATTGCATCATTCACAGGATATCCAAATGCTGTGAGAAGGGTTGTAAAGAATCATTTGGGCTTACCTGAAAAACAAGCAGAGAATATTTCTGTGTTTGGTGGATTTCCACAAGATTATGATGTCCAGTTGCAAGGATTAAGTGTTAGAAAACAGCAAGATCAAGTTGGAAAGAATTTGCATATCTGTAAGGCAATTGTGGAATATAAAGACAAGCATGGTCAGTTACCAAAAACTGTGATGTTAGTTGATGATACTAAAATAAATATTGAAAATATTGAGAAGTTTGTTGAAGTAATGAGCAAAAGAGAAGGATGGCTTAAAGAAAATGGTCTTAATATTAAAGATATAAACAATATTGAATTTAAAGGTGTGCGAGTACCTAAAGAAAAAAATAGCAGAATAGTAGAAGGTGTTGATTATCTAAAAGAAGTACAAGAATTTATTAGTGCTAATTTAGTACAAGAACCAATTTATGAAAATTTGAAGAAAGAAGAACCTATATACCAAAATCTTCCACAATTACCTCCTGAACCTGGGTTTAATACAAAAAACGCACCTACATTGCCTCCTAAATCTGAGAATTCAGAAGCTAAACTACCATTACCTCCTACAAAAAGTAAGTTAAACACAGTACATGTTGCCAATGGTAAAAGTGAAAAACAGGTACATACTAAAAACATCTCTTTAAGAAAGCAAATTAAAAAAATTCAGCTTCTTCTTCAAGAAGATAATTTTCCTGAAATAGTAACATATAATATTTGCAGTGTATTTAAAGAGAAGGTAATGATAGCAATAAAAGAACAAGGCTATATAGTAAGTAGTGCAAAAGGGAGGAGTGAAGTTACTATTGAAGGAAGCAATCAAATAGGTGATGAAAAAATAATTACTGACTCTTTCACTCAAATTATGGCCCAAATTCAGGAAAAAAAGAAAGAAATGAAAGATTTTGCTAATGAAGATCCCCAGCTAAGGGAAAAAATATCAGAGTTATTAAATGTTAATTTGCAAAAAAAGACGGATATAAACTCAAATTACGTAGCCAGAAACCAGCCTGAAAGGCAACAAGCAGCATCATTTCCTAGAAGGTATATAAAAGTTACACAAGATAAAAATACAGGAAGTAGTACTTCTGAAAGAGATAAAAGAGAAAAAGGTAAAAAAACTGATTTAGGAAGTAAAATATTGAATTATGTACCATGGAGAACAGCACTAACGCTTGCTGCCTTTGCTATTCCAGTTGCTGGTCCTATTGCTGGCACAGCTATTGGAGCTTTTATGTATGGCAACTATAGAAACAATAATAGAACTGAAAACTCTGCTGCCAAAAAGGAAAATAGAGCAGAGAGTGCAAAACCAAGTCTCACAAAGGAATTCTTGTTTAGAGCTGGTACTATTGCAATTGGTTTCCTTTTTGGAGGGCCGATTGGTGTTGTAATTGCTTTAGGTATTGTAGCTGTTGATGTCATATCAAATGGTAAACTTATTCAAGGGGCAGAAAAAGTACTGGATGCAGGTTATGATGCATTAAGTGCTGTAGGGGAAAAATTTTTAAATGTAGGGAAGACAGCATTCTCAAAGATTAAGGAAACTCAAGAACTGTCAAAAAGAGATATAGAAGTAAGTGACCCTAACCATTCTTCTAACTCTCATGTAACTTCGGAAGATGAACCAAAAGCTAAAAGTCAAGTCGAAGCTGAGTTGAAAAGAAGAGCAAGTGCAGCAAGTCAAGAGCACAGTGCTGAGGGGCAGATAAGCCGGTATAGATAGGTAAATCCATATTAGAGAAAGCTAACCGCACTGACAGAAAAGATCTATTTTGCTATAAATTTACCATGAGTTTTTCTAATTACTCCCAAGTGAATTAATATTAATTTGGTATAAAATACTACTAAAAACTTAAACAACACAACCATGTTCAGCAACCAAAACCAGCAAGCCTGAGAAGAATTTTTCTTGGAATGGCTCGGTAAAGTCACTATGAAAAAATCCTGAGAATATTTCTGATTTTGTTATAAGCTTCTTCAAGCTCAAAAGTGCTTGTTGAATAAGGCGGTAGTAAGTAAACTGAATTACCAAGTGGCCTAATTAAAAGTCCTTGCTCTAAAAATTTTATCTTTAGTGTTTGTGCATCATGAACATCAAAAGCTGCTATTGTACCAATCATACGTGCATGTTGAATGTTCTTGCAAGCTTCTGACAAATTTGCTAGTTCCTTTTTGTGTGTATTGTGAATTTTCTGTATTGACTCCATAGTATCAGGCTTAATTAATAATTCTAAAGAAGCGATCGCGGCCGCACATCCGAGAGGATTGGCAGTATAAGAGTGGCCATGAGCGAATGCTTTGGTAAGATGTTCGCTTAAAAATGCTGCGTACACTTCTTCTGTAGTAACTGTGAGAGCAAGTGGAAGAAAACCCCCTGTTAGTCCTTTAGAGATACATAAAAAATCTGGTATAATTTGAGCTTGTTCAAAAGCAAAATAAGTACCGGTACGTCCAAAGCCGGTCATAACTTCATCACAGATTATCAAAATTCCATACTGGCGTACTAAATTGACAACTTTTCTAACAAACTCTGGACGGCACATCCTCATGCCACTTGCTCCTTGCACTAAAGGCTCTAGAATTAATGCGACAATTTTATGAGAACTAGCACATAAGTGATCCTCTAAAACTTCAAGAGAATGTCTTTCTTTATTTTCTATTTCTTTATCTCCATTCCAAGTTTCTGGAAAAGGTACTGTTAAAACAGAAAACAATAGATTTGAAAATGCATCATGAAAACCAGACTTAGCACCTACGCTCATTGCACCAAACGTATCTCCATGATATCCTCCTGCAAAACTCAGGAAGGTAGTTCTTTCATGATCACCCTGATTCCACCAGTACTGGTAAGCCATTTTTAGTGCTACTTCAACAGCAGTAGAGCCATTGTCTGAGAAGAAAAATCTGGACAATTTATCTGGTAATAAAGTTTTCAACTTCTCACAAAGCGTTACTGCAGGCTCATGGGTAAACCCTGCAAAAATCACATGTTCCAAAGTCATGCTTTGTTGATATATAGCCTTGGCAATCTCAGGATGAGCATGACCATGCAGATTTACCCACCAACTGGAAATCAGATCCAGGTATGGTTTATTATTTTCATCATAAAGATATGACCCACAAGCTTTCTTAATTGCAATTGGAAGTTCAGCTACTTTCTCTTGTGTAAAACCTCAGTTATGGATTAGAAAATAGATAAAAGTATAACTAAGAAGAGGGAAACAGGGTAAACTCGAGTATTTTAGTAATAATAAGAGGTTACCCATGAAGAAAGATATTACAGAACTGTACTGTTGCGTCGAGGATTTTTGTCGTGCGGTAGATGATAATTTTGCAAATAGGTTCTTATCAAACGGCAAAAAACCAACCAGAGTACCAGAAATAGCGCACTCAGAAATTCTAACCATAATCCTATTATACCATAAATCACCATGTAAAAACTTCAAGGCTTTTTATCTTTGTTATCTTCAGTTATTCTATAGATCAGAGTTTTCAAAGCTGCCTTCATATCACAGATTTATTGCCTTAAAGCCGCGAGTTTTGTGGTATTTAGCATTACTTTTGCAATGGTTTTGTGAACAAGCAAAAATGACCGGGATTTCCTACATAGATTCTACTTCAATAGCAGTATGCCATCGAAAAAGAATCTCAAGAAATAAGGTTTTCAAAGGATTAGCAGAGTTAGGAAAGAATACTTACGGCTGGTTTTTTGGTTTTAAATTACATGTAGTAATCAATGAAATAGGTGAAATTCAAGGTGTTACGCTAACCAGAGGTAACGTCGATGACAGAAAACCTGTACCAACTCTAACCAAAAAACTAACTGGACTTTTGTTTGGAGATAAGGGCTATATAAAGAAAGAGCTCTTTGAGAAACTATTCGATAGAGGTCTAAAACTCGTCACTAAAGTGAAAAAAGGTATGAAAAATGCACTGATTTCGCTGAAAGAGAAGATTTTACTAGGGAAAAGATCGATTGTTGAAACGGTTTTTGGCTGCCTAAAAAACAAATTTGAACTTGAGCACACTCGGCATAGATCCACAGTAAATTTCTTGGTACATATTTTTTCTACCCTCATTTCTTATTCAATGCAATCGAAAAAGCCCTGTATTTCTCAGCTTTACTTCGTTGGTTAATCCATAACTGGGGTGTAAAAGGATGCCATATAATTCTTCTATCACGCTCGTTTAAATTCATCGTCCAAAAATAGCTTTTAATCGATTTGAAAGTGGTGTTTGCATTAGATGCTCTCTATTGATCTGCTGTAGTTTAGGTACTGATGCTAATACTTGTACTCTACCATAAAATTCTATTGCTTCAAGATTATCTTGACTAGGTAGTCCGTTTAAGATCACTCCTAAAATAGGAATATTTCTAGCACGTAATGCTTCTAGACTTAGCAATGTGTGATTAATTGTGCCAAGTGTAGACCTTGCAACTAAAATTGTTGGAATGGCGAGTTTTTTAATTAAATTGACCATTAGCATGGTTTTATTGATTGGAACTAAAACTCCTCCAGCACCTTCTACGATTAAGCTACGTGTTTTGGGCAAGCTAATCTTATCAATATTAATCTCCAGTGACACTGCCAAGTGAGGAGATAGAGGTTCTTTATAAACA
This sequence comes from Wolbachia endosymbiont of Oedothorax gibbosus, assembly GCF_936270435.1. NCBI lineage: Bacteria > Pseudomonadati > Pseudomonadota > Alphaproteobacteria > Rickettsiales > Anaplasmataceae > Wolbachia > Wolbachia endosymbiont of Oedothorax gibbosus. The sequence continues at coordinate 1,028,918 of NZ_OW370567.1, read as the reverse complement.
AAATTTTCTTTATAAATGTTGGCATTAGTCAAATTACTTACTTGATGACTGTCTGTACCTAGAATACTTCCAGTTTGGATGGGTTTGAAATACGAATACCCAGTGTGTAGGCAGAGCCAACTGCTTATAATAGTCTTGCCAACATCAGTATCTGTTCCTGTTACAAAGATCTGCATCTACTTAAAACTCCAAAAAATACTTTATAGGTAACATTAATCTTGTTTGTATAGGTTTGAACTACTTTCCTTAGATCAGACAGAGGAATTGTTTGACTACTTAAATTTGCTCCCAAATTTTTAAGATATCTGATAAATTCACTTGCACTTGGAAAACACAATGTAAATTCTTGCGAGTCGAAAAAATACCTTTTTGGCTTCAGGTGAAGTAGATAGCTTTCTAATTCTTGTTGAGATGGATACTTATGAGTTGGTGGAGGTAATAAGGATTTTATAAAGATTCTAGACCATTCATTAAATGTACCATCCAGTAAACATGAAAAAACAAATACATCTGAATTGTTGTATGACTTCTTTATCATCTTTTTTAAATTGCTCACCCATTGAAGTGATAGATTTGAAATGATAAGGTTATGAAGACCAAAGTCTAGTGTTTCCATATCACCTAAGATGAATTCGACTTCCTTATACCTTACTAATTTTTCTTTTGCTTTTGCCAGCATATTAGACGAAATATCATTTAAAGTAAATTTGCTTTGTGAAAAAAAACTAAACAAAATTTCTGGAATATAGCCTGTACCTGTACCCACATCTAAAATAGATCGCGGATAAAATTCAGGAAAACAACTTTTTAATAGATTGGCAAGTTTTGCAGCACATTCTTTTTGAACAAAAGCTACATTATCATAAGACGAGCTTGCTCTGCTAAAATTGTTCTGTATGTATCTCTTTTGTAATTCCATTACAAAAACTTATAATTTGCTCGTACACAAAATGATGCTCACATAACCCTAAACTATGGTAACCTCTGCTATGCATAGCAACTTTAACATCTTTATTGAAATTATCATAGATAAGTTCTTGTGACACAATTGTATCATTCATTGCACCTAATATTAATAGTGGTGTATGTGGTAACTGGTGTGACGTGGTTAATAGCTCTAAATCTTGCATTAGTTTTGCTTTATTCAAACAATTAAAAGAGTTGTAGTTTACACCGCACCTTTTATGGAAGGATATCAGGGTATCTACTGGATCCATTTGAAAGTGCTGTATCATTGCTTTTAACTCTAACTCGCGTTTTTTGTGTAATCGTAAATCAAACCCTAAAAAATTGACAAAAGCTTGTATGCCGATAAGTGCATTAAACTTTACATTTAAGGAAGCTAGCTTTATCAGTCCAAGGGAATGTCCGACACCAATAAATGTACTATCTTCTGGCAAGTCGAGATTTTCTTCTCCAAAATAACCAAGATCCAAACAATGGTAGGGAACTTGAGAGAAATATTCATTTATGAGAGGTTGAAAAAACTTATAATCAAATCCCCAACCGTGACAAAATACAAAGCAGTAGTTCATATTTGCTGAAGGACATGCACTAAATGGTCCAGGTTACTTTCAGTATGATTTACATTGAGTGCAATGCGTAATCTTGATGTTCCAGGAGGAACAGTAGGTGGGCGTATCGCAGAAACAACTAACCCTTGTTTCAAAAGCTTTTCTTTTGCACTCATTACAATATCCTCATCACCTAGAATGATTGGTATAATGTGCGTGACTGAATCACCTGTATTAAATCCAAGATTTTGCAATTTATTTCTTAAATTTACAGCCTTAAAAAATAAAGCCTGGCGTTGATCAGCAAGATGTTGCACTAAATCCCAAGCTTTTGCTGCTGCACCAATTATCATTGGAGAAAGAGAGGTTGAATAAATAAACCCTGGACATTTATTGATTAGGTAATTCTTTATAACACTAGAACAAGCAACATACGCACCAAAACACCCTAAGGCTTTACTAAAAGTGCCTAAAACTAAATGTGGAATTTCCTGAAAATTAATGCTGGTGGCTAAGCCATATCCATTATGACCAATAATACCTGTTGCATGTGCTTCATCTAAATATAGAAAAGCTTCATGTTCTTTGCTAAGAGCAAAAATTTTCTCTATTGGCGCAATATCTCCGTCCATACCAAAGATTGTTTCAGTAACAATGAACTTTGGTCTTAAGTCATTTTTGAATCTTGTGAGTGAATTACTTAAGTGATTTACATCATTGTGTTGATATCGTACAAGTTCAGCATTGCTTAAAAATATAGCTTGATATAAGCTTGCATGATTTAATTTATCGAAAAAGACAATAGGTTTATTACCCAACACTGATTGATCTAATAAGCTTGCAAGAACCGTTATATTGGCCTGAAAACCTGAATTGAAGATAAGAGCTGACTCAGTTCCTTTGTCTTGGGCAATCCTCTTCTCAAGGTCTTCAAATATTTTTTTATTACCTGAAAGCAACCGAGAACCAGTGGATCCTACTCCAAATTTTATTCCTGCAGATCTTGCTGCCTCAAATAACATTCCTGACTGATTGAAGCCAAGGTAATCGTTAGTGGAGAAGTCGATAAAATTTTTGCTTGAATCTAATATAGCTTCTGGTAACTCTCGATACTTTCCTTTATTTTGTAATATATTACAATACTCATCATATAGTTTGTACACAATCTACTTATTTAAGAAGGAGCTTAGATCATGACAGAAGAATGGACTTTTGCCAAGGCAGACCAAATCTTTAATCTTCCATTTCCTGAGCTAATTTATACAGCACAAACAGAACATAGAAAGCAGTTTAATCCTAGTGAAGTGCAAATTAGTACACTTTTAAGTATTAAAACAGGTAGCTGTCCAGAAAATTGTTCTTACTGTCCTCAGTCAGCACATTATAACACTGGTTTGCAGAAAAAGCCTTTGTTAGAAATTGCCGAAGTAATTGAAGCAGCAAAATGTGCAAAAAGGGCTGGAAGTACTCGTTTCTGTATGGGTGCAGCTTGGCGTGGTCCACGTGATCAAGATCTAAAAATTGTTTGTGAAATGATTAGAGAAGTAAAGAAATTGGGTCTTGAAACGTGTGTGACTCTTGGGTTATTAAAAGATCATCAAGCTAATATGCTAAAAGAAGCTGGATTGGACTTTTACAACCATAATATTGACACATCTGAAGAATACTATGATAAGATCATAACTACACGTACTTTTCAAGATCGCTTAAAAACATTAGAACACGTACGTGCATCTGGAATTAAGGTTTGTTGTGGCGGAATTCTTGGCATGGGTGAAACTAATGAAGATCGAATAAAGATGCTAGTTCTCCTTGCCAATTTGGATGAGCCTCCAGAATCAGTACCAATTAATATGCTGATAAAAATTCCTGGAACTCCTCTCGAAAATGTGGCCGATGTTGATCCATTTGATTTTGTTCGTACTATTGCAATAGCCAGAATTATGATGCCAAAGTCCTATATCCGTTTGTCAGCTGGGCGGGAGAAAATGTCGGATGAACTACAAGCATTATGTTTTCTTGCTGGTGCCAATTCGATTTTTTACGGTGAAAAGCTACTTACAGCTCAAAATCCAGTACCTGAACAAGATAATTATTTATTCCAAAGATTAGGACTACAAAAATTACACATAAACCATTAAAGGAATTTCTGCATTGACAGAAAAAAAGATCTATTTTTACTATGAATTTGCCTCAAATTTTCTTTCCATTCCTGGATAAATTGCTGTTAATTTAGCAGCATATATCATTAATTATTTAAATAACATAACCACTTCCAGCACCCAAAACCGCTACCCGTGAGAACTTTTTGTTTTGGGATGGGTTGGTCTACCAAACGATACGTGCGAACTTTTCTATATAACAATTTTACTATATCGCAAAACCTGCTATATTAGCCCACTTTAACTAAATTTATATGCGAACCAATTTGTTTAGCTTTGTTGCAACAATTTTATGTTTTTGTTTTCACAACACCGCTTTTATTTAAATTGTTCTCACAAATATACGATCTTTTTGCGGTTTTGGAAGGAGTAAATAATTAAAACTTTTGTGGTGCTAATCGGCTTACATTTTTATTGAAAATATTTTAAAAAAAATGGTTGACTTATAGTTTGGCTGTCTTATGATAGCGTTAGTATGAGTATATTTATTATGTAATGTCTATACGTTACATAGTAGCATTAATATGGAGAGTAAAATGGATTTTAATCAATACGTTAAAGGTGATTCTTTAATAATAAGAAATACTGCGGTGGACGTAGAGAGCTTGATAAGCTTTGTGCGAAGTAATAAATACATTAAAAAACTTTCTCTAGTGAGTTCAAATATTAATCCTGGGTGTGCAAAAAGTTTAGTTTGCACCGATCTTCCAGATCTTACTTCTCTTCATTTTGAAGGGAATATAATCAGTTATGAAGGTGCAAAAGCTTTAGCTAACGTCAATTTTCCAGGTCTTACTTCTCTTCATTTTAAAAGGAGTATGATTGGTGATTCCGGTATAGAAGCTTTAAGTAAAGTATTAAAGAATGGTAAGTTTCCAGAGCTTACTTCTCTTCATTTGGAAGGGAATGGAATTAGTGCTAAAGGTGTAAGAGATTTAAGTAAAGCATTAAAGAATGGTAAGTTTCCAAATCTTACTTCTCTTCATTTGGAAGGGGGTAAAATTGGTGATTCCAGTGTAGAAGATTTAAGTGAAACATTAAAGAGTGGTGGGCTTCCAAATCTTACTTCTCTTCATTTGGAAGGGGGTAAAATTGGTGATTTTGGCACAGAAGCATTAAGTATGCTTTCAAATTTTGATTGTAGATGGAATAAAGGACAGGTAACTATGCTACGTAGATGTACTTTAAAGAGAAAGTCTTCTTCAGAGCCAGAAGTATCTACAGCATCTTCCAACAAGTTATTTCAGTTCTTCAAAAAATTTAAAAGTAATAAAGCTAAGAATCAAGGAGCAAAGCAGCAAGGGGCTCAGGCTTTTAATGCCCAATTTGATCAGCAACAAAAACCAAATGCTCAAGCTACCAATGATTCAAACGTGCCACCAGTGTCGCGTAGTATGTCGTCAAACCTGTCAAGTCCTGGCGGTAGCAATAATGATCAGCCAGGTCCAAGCAGCAGTTTAAGTGAAGTACCGCCAATATCGCGTAGCCAGTCACTGAACTCTTTGCATTCTGATGATAGTGGTACTAAAATAGGTGGAAGTTCACAATGTCTTTAATCTGGCAGGCATAGCTAATTAAGAAGAGAAACATAGCAGGCTTAGAGATCAATGTCAGTGAAGTTTATGAAGTTAAAATGAGTATAGAAGGAAAGAGAGCACAAATCTCTAAAAAATACCAAAGTTAGAAAAATTATGCTTGCGTTAGTTTTTATTTGTACTACATGTTATGCATAATGTCTTTACAAACTAGGGGGGAGATATGTCAAAAGAGCTATTTTTGGCTGTTAAAAATAACGATATAGGTAGAGTAAGCGCTCTCATAGCAGGAGGAGCAAATGTTAATATAGCGGATGAATATGGATATACTCCATTACATGTGGCTGTCATGCATGGCCATATAGACGTAGTAAATATTCTCATGGCAAGCAAGGCAAATGTTGATGCAATGGATAAAACATACAAGTATACTCCGTTATACTGGGCTGCTCGAAATGGCTATATAGAAATAGTAAAAGTCCTCATAGCAGGAAAAGCAAGTGTTAATACAGCGAATAAGTACGGATATACTCCATTACACGAGGCTGCTCAAAATGGCTATATAGAAATAGTAGGAATCCTCATACTTGGAAAGGCAGACGTTAACACAGCGGATGAATATGGGTATACTCCATTACATGGGGCTACTCAATATGGCCATATAGATGTAGTAAATGCTCTAATAGCAGGTAAAGCAAATGTTAATGTAGTGGATGAAAAAGAGCTTACTCCATTACACCTTGCTGTTCAAAATGGCTGTGTAAAAATAGTAAAAGCTCTACTTGAGGAAAAAGCTGATCCTTTATTGGGAAAGAGAGATTTTGAAACTTTAAAGTACTTAGTTGAGTTAATCAAAAATGATAGCTCAAAAAAAGTGGGAGTAACACAACAAAATAAAGAGCACATGAATGATAAATATGAATTGCTAAAATATTCATTTCTGTTTCGTAGAGATTGCTCTTTTATTGATGTTGTTGGAAAAGATATACTTGGTAATTTAATGCATAAATGGTTTGCTGATGCATCTAATTTACCACCAGTTCAAAAGAAGTTGAGTGGAGAATTGTTAAGTATTTTTGGAGGCTTTTTATGTTGTCATAATGAAAATTATAATGATCATATTACGAGACTTGAAAATTTTTTACGAGAGAGCAAAAGTAATGAAGATCTAAAAAATATTCTTGATCTTAAAAGAGGAGAATCTAAGTTGACAGTATTGCATGTGTTGTCAAGTATCAATGATCCGTTGGTAGAAGAATTTATAAAATTACTCCTGGAGGCTGGAGCTAGCCATGATATGGAGGACGATAGAAAAAGAACCCCACTGGACATTGCAATTGGTAATCACAACTACTCCGTTGAAAAGTACTTTTTGACCGATAAGCAAAAGAGTTTGATAAAAGAATTACGCTCTGCTTTGTGCAATCCTACTGAATTAGAAGAATTTTTGAATAAACACAAGGATAATAAAAATTTAAAGAGGATTTTAAACCTTCATGATTATGAAGGAAAATCACTATTTTTTGAACCCATCAGAGATACTCTTTGTAGTAATGGCACTTCTTTTAAAGAAGCAGAAAACTTACTGTTGAAAGCAGGGGCGATAGACCATGAAGAATTAGATGGAAAAGAATATTTACTCAAATCTGGAACTCTGTGGGATAATTTAATACTAAACCAGCGAGAGAAATTGAAATGGTTTTTCCATGAAGTAGGTAAAGTTCAAAACATGAAGAAGCTAGAACAAGTAGTAAACGAAGCCATAAAGTCTGGAGTAAGGTTTAACTTTCCTCACCAAGGGAGTATATATAACAATGCGTATGAAAGTAAATATAGTTTTACAGATTATGTAATAAAAAAAATTAGTGACTTAAAAAAGAGTTCTCAGATTGCAAGCGATATAGAAGTTGCTAGTGGTATAGTATGTAAATTGGTATCAGAAGGAGCGTTGTTATATAACATAAGTAGTATGTGTGTAATTGACGAACTGGAGAAATTTGAAGGCCACAAAACTAATATGAAAGAAGCTTATGCAAAATATGTCAATAATACTTTGGAGTTTATGGAAATCGTTAAAAGTGCAGCTACTGGTAGAGTAAAAAATGCAAAAATGGATAATTCTACCTTTTACTTAGAATACTCAGAGGAAAGCACAATAGATGTTGCAAAAATCACAGATGGAGCAAGGGATCTAGGGTTAACTCAAGGAGAAATAAAATACGGAAGAGACATAATCAAGATCGGTAAAAGCGAGGTAGAAATTATAACGGCAAATGGTATAAGAGATTACACTGATCTTGCAGATGGTAGCGATATAGTATTAACTTTCTATACTAGTTTAGGAGAATTAGAAGTTAATTTGTACCCTGACAAGAAAGATAAAGATAAAATAATAGTAGAAGTGAGTAATAAAGAGGAAATATTAGAAAAGTTCAAAAATTGTAAAGAAGAATTAGGTAAGAATTGCTCATTTGGTGGGTATCGGGTCTGCGATGCTATTGAACAGGGATATTTTGAAAGGTCTGGAAAATTGATGCGTTCTGAGGCTATGAGTCAATCTAATGGCCAAACAAAAAAGAGTTCTTGGGTAGTGCGTGAAGAAATAAGAAGAGCCCCAAGTTTCGAAGAAACAGTAAGCCGTTGTACATAGTAAGGACAGATGTTAAGTTAATAGCTTAAGGGGTTTTTTAAATAAATTATCCTATTAAAAAAATTACTTGATACTTGTGGTTTTTTGGACATAGTCTTTTATGTTAGATTCAAAGAAGGCTGAACAGGTTGCTCGACACTTTCTATTTTCTCGAGCTTGGTGTTGGGATTTATGATATTATACAGCGCAAAACCTATACAAGCTAATCCAATAATTCCCACAACCACTGCTACTACAAACATTTTCATAATATACAATGCAGCACAATTTACCAATAACACCGCACCGAGAACACCAGCCAAGATTGCTCGTCTTTGTTGCATTGATGGTTTTTCTTTTTTGTCTGCAGTATTTTCTTTGCTAGACCCATTATCAAAACATGCAGCAGAAGAAAGGCTGTTGGAAGCATTTGGCTCTTTTATGTCAGTTTCTGTTACAGCAGTTTCATTTTTTTCGCATATTCCAGTATTATCAAGCTTTTCTATTGAGGCAGCGATATCTTTGTCCTCTGTAGCTATTTCATTACTGTTTTCGCATGGTTTATGTTCTATAGATTCTTCAAGACTACTTTTATTACTATTTTCATATGCGTCAGCCGGTGTCTCGATATTACCGATAGTATCTTGAAGCACTTTTTCACTTCTAGCTGTAGTAGTTTTGGCTGTTACAACAGTGGGCTGCTGGGTTGCTCTCCTATTAACAAGTTCTCCGGAGAATTTTAAGATTTCTTCTACAGCTTCACTATTTTCACACGCTTCAGCATAGGTGAATGGGGTGTAAGTTGTTTCCTTGCCATTTGAATGTTTTATAATTATTCTCTTTTTTAGAATATCTTTCAAAATACCATTTTCCTCAGAGATTTTTAACACTACTCTCATAATGTCATTGTCTCTACGTGATATAGCATCTGTAAGTATTGTATGAGTTTCTTCCCGACCATATGAATGTTTTGTGGTCATTTCTTCATTCAGAACTTCCTTTAATAGTTTTTGTTTTTTGGCTTCTTCTAAAAGATCTTTTACAGCTTGATTATTTTTATGACTTATAGCATAATGTAGTAGTGACAATGTCTCCTCTCTGCCCTGATACTTGTAAATTATTTTCGTTAAAAGAATCGTGCTTGCGTTATAGCTGGACTTTTTGAATATTCCATTTCTGAACTTTCTAGCAATACCTTTCCCTTCCTCTATTTCTCTTACTAGCTTTTGAATATTCTTTCCATCTTTATTTGTTAACTCATATATATCACATACTAATGTCAGTTTTGACGTTTTCATAATCTCTATTAAAATTTGCTGTATTTAATGTGCGTAATTTAAGACGCTAATTTGTAAAATTTTTCCATTTGCTCACTCCACAGCATCGGTATTTCCCTTAAATCAGCTAGCCTCAAACTACTTGGCTGCCTCCCATTTACTATGTCTTCTTTAATCTTTGGAGCTAGGTAATTTAACCTTAAAATTTGTTGTATACGTCTTGTACCTATATTAATTTTAACGCTCAGCTCTTTCACACTTCTATATTTTCCTTCTTCTAGTTGCCGTTTCCACAGATGGGCTCTCACCACAGCTTTGAGTAGCGCATTATTTGTTTTCCCTTCTGGCTCTACTACTGTGCATTTGTTTCCTTTCTTCTTTAAATTCATTGCTATAAATATCTCTCCTGATTCAGAACTTACTACTATTCCATCTTCTTTTACCGTTACTCCCTTTATTAATTTCTTCACTGCTTCTTTCTGTTCTCCGAAATTTAAATTTTTCCATTCTTCCGCTTTTTCTTGCCAATTTTTGTATAGGTGCTCTGCTCTCTTCATTACTTCTTTTTCTACTTCTCCTGCTACTATATTCCGACTCTTTGACGCACAGCTTTTTCCAACTAAATGATTGTTGCATACGTAATATCTATACCTTTTATTCTCTTTTTTCGCATACGTTAGTGTCATATTTGCATTACAGCTCTTGCACTTTATTATTCCCTTTAGCAATGCTTCTTCATATTTTGCTTTTCTATATGGCTGATTCTTTATCAATTCTTGCGCTTTTTTCCATTTTTCTTCTTCTATTATTGCTTCATGTTTTCCTTCATATTGTTTCTCGTAATGTCTTGTTTTTCCCATATATATAGGATTTGTTATTATCCTCCTGACTGTTGCCTTTTTAAAGATATCTGATTTCGTTCGGTATCCTTCTCTGTTTAACTCTCTTGCCAATTCTGCCATTGATCTCAGTTCCAAATATCTTTCAAATATATGCTTCACTGTCTTTGCTTCTTTCTCATTTATTATTAATTCTTTATCTTTCACATCATACCCTAGCGGCAAAGTTCCACCCATCCACAATCCCTGCTCCTTTGATGTTGCTATTTTATTTTTTACTCTCTCTACTATCATCTCTCTTTCTAGTTGTGCTGCTCCTGATAATACCGTTTGTACAAATTTTCCCATTGGTGTGTTGTTATCAAATATTTGCGTCACTGCTACAAAACTTATCCGGTGCCTTCTAAAAAATGACGTTACTTCTATGCAGTCCTTTGTTTCTCTTGATAGCCTATCTAGCGTATATACTACCACACAGTCCACTTCTCCTGCTTTTACGTCTTCAAACAATTCTTTTATCGCTGGTCTATTTAAATTGCTTCCTGAAAACCCTCCATCATCGTACCTTTTGGCCAATGCTATCCAACCTTCTCGGCTTTTTATATACTTCTCACATGCTACTCGCTGTGCATCAAGACTATTAAACTTTTGTTCTAGCCCATCTTCATTTGATTTTCTCGTATATATTGCGCATCTCACTTCTTTACACATTTTTTTCTCCTCAACTTCCCTTTTTATCACGCATTCCGAACAACAACGGTCCGTTATAACTCATTCCCATTATTTTTCCGGCTACTGCTGATAGTGACGTATAAAACTCTTCTCGGTAGATCAAACCTGTATTTGTTACCATTACCGCGTGCGTTTCCTCACCTCTTTCTAGTATCAGCTCCGTTCCCGCTACTGGCAGTTTATCGCTACTTATCCTTTTTCCCTTCTCTAGCCGATCTGCCAGATACTCTAGTCTTTTTGCTCCTTTTCTTGACATTTCTCCATATACTTTTTCCTGCATTCTATAAGCTAATCTTGGTATCAGATACTTCTTTGTATGTCTAGGTGCCTCTTCCTCAAATACCTTCTTCCATATTTTCCTCAGCTCTTCCAACGCTTTTTTCTCTAAACATTTTACCTCTTTTTCTACTTTTTTTTCCATATATCACCTGAATTTTTAAACGCTATAGCACTTTCTCATCCACAAGCTCTTCTTTTACACCTGCTGCCGTACTTTCCCTTGTTCTTTCTATAAACTCCCTCTGTTTATTTGCCATTTTTACGTTCTCTAACACTTCTATTATCTCTTTATTATTTCTCGCATAATACATTGCTGTTTTGCCAAATTTATCCTTTTGCTCTATATTCGCTCCGGCTTTTACTAGTTCTTCTACTATTTTTATTTCACTTACCATGCATGCAAGGTGCAACGGAGCAAATTTGCTACTTCGTTCCACTGCGTTTACATCGGCTCCTGCCTTTATCAGCTCCTTTGTATTTTCTACACGTTGTCCCATTACTGCTAAGTGCAGTGGTCTATATTGTCCCGCATCTGCCACATTTACATTTGCTCCTTTTTTGATTAATAACCTCACTTTTTTTGGATCTGGCATTCCCACCGCGTAATGCAACATCGTCCTCCCTTTTGTGTCTTTTTTATTAATATCTTCTATTGAGTTATCTAATACCTCTTTCCAAGACTTATTAAATTCTTCTCTTTCTTTCTTACTAAATTTTGCCATGACGTTCCTCAGCTATTAATACAATGTAAAGTGGCTCCAATTTGGCTCACTTTAGCGCTTGGTAATTCTTGTTTGTTTACCAGCTACTTTTTCACTTAGGGCTGTTTTGGCATAAAAAGCAAGTTTTTTTTTACAAAATATACACATTTTTTTCGCATATTATGTTAAGATATAAATCTATATGCTTAATCTGTTAAATCTACCTCCTCTAGTTGTAATTCATTTACGTTTCGTTTCTCCATTACCTCCTCTATTGCCTTGTTTGCTTCTCCATACATCACTTCTACATCTCTCATATTCACTCCCTTCTTTTCTAGATAACTTGTCACTTTCGGGTAAATTTTTGCATAGTTTAGTGGGCTACATCCAAATTTATCTACTGTATCAAGATCTCCTCCTGCATTTATCAGCTCTTCTATTGTTCCTATTCTTCTTGCTAAACAGGCTAAGTGTAGTGGTACTGCTTTATTGTTTGATTTTGCATTTACTCTAGCTCCTCCTTCTATCAGCACTTTCACATTTTTTCTTCTTCCTAAAAACGCTGCTAGGTGCAACGGTGTCTCGCCTCTATTGTTTCTATCGTTTGTACCTGCACCTTTTTCTATTAATAACTTTATTACTTCTGGCTCTGACACTTGTGCTGCTCGGTGCAATATCGTACAACCTGCTGCGTCTTTTTCATTTATTTGTTGAAACCTGTTTTCTGATAATTCTTTCAATAACTTATCAAAAACATTCCTTGCTTCTTTCCTTGACATAACATACCTCACTTTCTCTTTGAAATTTAATATTCCCCTCAACCAAACTCTTTTTTTTGAGCTCCCTTCTCACCACATCTTGCTTAAGTTTGCCTCCACCACTTCATCTATCATTTCGTTCACTTTGCACATTATCTTGCTTGCTAAATTTTTACACTCTTCCTTTATTAGATCCTTATCTCTCTTCCTTATTTCTTCTATCTCTATTATTTTTAACTCCGGTAAATAGCTTCTATCTAACATATATGCTATTTCTTCCACTAAACTCTCTATTTCATAGCATGTCACTTTTCTACTTTTTGTTATTCCTCCTTGTTTTCTCAGAAATTTACTAGCCTTTTCACTCTCTTTGCTATCACATAGACGATACTTTTCACTTTCCCATATGTAATACATTGGTGTTGCACCGTACTTATTCAGTTGATTAACTGCAGCTCCTCCCTTTACTAGCTCTTTTATTATTTCAACTCCTGCTCCTCCTATTTTGCATGCAGAGTGCAGTGGCGTACATCCACTGACATATTGAGTGGCATTTACTTCTGCTCCTTCCCTTAGCAGTACTTTTACATTTTCTAAACTTCTCGCAAATACTGCGCAGTGCAGTGGTGTATAACCCTTTTTGTCTCTTGCATTTACCTCTGCTCCTTTTTTTATTAATAACCTTACTGTTTTGTAATCAGAGATTTCTACTGCATGGTGCAATACTGTTTCCCCTTTTTCATCTTTTTCATTAATATTCTTAAACGAGTTCTCTAATAATTCATAAAATAACTTATTAAAAGCTTCTCTCTTTTCCTCACTGAACTTCATACATACCTCACTATAAAAACATACGCCAATTTGGCTCTCTTTAGTGCAAGATCAATTTTTTTTGTTTACTTGCTACTATTTAAGTTATGTGCGTTTTGGCATGAAAAAGCAAGTCTTTTTCTTTTTATTTCATACACTTTAACCTATTATTAATATAACATATGAGGATATAAATATAAGTACTTAACTTATTATAGATATTACTTGACTATTTTTCCAACTTCTGTTCAAATGTCGATGTTCGTGCCACGTTAGTACTCCTGGATAAAACACTAAAATGTGCTTTTCTAACTCGTGTATTGAATCCTTTTGCTCTGAATTTAATTCGCTTTCAAAATGAACATAGTGCTTTGCTAAACCATATTTTATAACTTTTTGGTTGGTAAAATCTTCTACCTTGTAGTGGTGAGTAACGCTAAACCTTTCTAAAATTGGCTTGTACTTTAAATTCCACAGTTGTTCAGATAGTTTGTGGTCATTCAAATAGAACTTTTCTCCACATTCTTCTACACTCGTAACCGGAAAACATGCGTTTATTTCTCCTAATCTCCAACTGCCTGACAATACTATCTCTGCTTTAGCAAATTTAATCGGTGGTAATAAGCTCTGTGGTAGAGGATATAACGTTTTTAAATTATTCCACTGATGATTTCTTTCATAAATACCGTTATAATTCTTCGTGTGAGGCTCGGTTTCTCCAAGTATTGCTACATCTAATCGATATATGTCATTACTAAATGCTTGCTCATAATGAACCCGAAAAGTACTAAACTTAAAACTTGGATTTAAGATTTTTAGCTCAAATGTATTCTTCCGACCAAATGATAACACTGGTCCATCTTTTTCTATTTTTACCCCTGAATAGTCAGAAAGAAGATCTCCAAATAAACTCTCATCCAATATAAATCTCTGCGCATTATAATAATCGTTAAAAATCCTCATTAGCCTCGATCTTGCAGGTAATGATAGTTTTGCTAATTCTACTACTGCATCAACAAAGAAATCATTTGGTACGTCTCTTATCCCTACCTGCAACTCAAAAAAGTGTTTACCGGGTGGCTCTTCAATAATTGTAATATCTTCTATATTTGCCCATTTTAATGCTATTTTCAGGGATGCTGGTGTTCCTCTTAAACGCTGAAATTCTACCCCTTCTTTTATCGCTCTTCTTTTATCTTTTGCCCAGCGTAGAATTTCTTCTAACCCGTATTCTTCAACCAACCACGGCAATATTTTTTCCCCTAGGCTAAATTTAAATCCTCTTATCCTGCTTGGATCAACTTTATAATCGATTGCTTCTACTAGCCCTTTTTCCTGTTTTGTTGCATTTGGTGGCAATAACATTACTCAACCTTTAAATTTCTCAAATTTGCACATTCATTCCCCAGAACCACAACATCCTCTTTTGGTTCTATTAATTCTACATTCTCTACGCCCTCTACAAATAGATTCGCTATAATCCACGACCTTGTGACACTCCATCCCAGCCTTCTACTTGCTTCAAACTTCTTAATGAACTGTTCCTTAATTTCCTCCTTTGATATTACAGAACTTATGCTCATTCTGCTGTGAATATCTATTTCAATAATATTGCAACTTACCACTTCAATCGTATCTGTTAAAATCCTCACATCCTCCTTGTTTAGCTGATTTCTGACAATTTCTAGTAATTCTTCTTGGGGTATGCCAGTTTGTGTTGATAAGATTGAAACTTGTACTTTTCCTGGTACCAGAGATTCTACTAATGCATCTTTAACTCTCGTATCTGCTGAGAGTGCTTGAAACCGATAATTCCCTCCTGTGCTTGAGCCAACTATTCTTGCCTTGATTCTTTTTCTGAAGCGTTCATCTTCTTCTCCATCTTGCCTCTCTGCTCCATAAAACTCAGCTAAATTATCAAGCTCTTCTCCCCTTGCAAACTTGAGTAAATTGCTTTTTACCGCTTCATTTATTCTTTGTCTCAGCAAAAGCTCTCTCCAGGCTGCTACTTCTAAAATCTTCATCGCTGGGTCACTTTCAATTAGTGCCGTAAAACTTTTATCTCGACTTATTAATTCTTCTTTCATCCGAGCAAAAATCTCTTCGAAGTTCAGTGGTTCGATAATATTTGGCTGCTCCATCTTTATACTACAATTCCTTCAAAATGAATATTTTTCCCATTTGGTAGATAAATACCATCTAATGAAATATTGACCTTTCCTTCTTTAACTTCAGCAATCTTTACTTTTTCTAACTTAAATCTCCTCTCAAATTTCCCCAGTGCTTCTGCTGTTGCTGCGTAAATTTCTAGTGTTAAATCCCTACTGATTGGCTTATCTACTAATTCAAATAATCGAGAACCATACTCTCTTCTCATAATACGTGATCCAATGGGAGTGGTTAAAATATCAGTAATTGATTGTTTTAAATGCTCCAAACCTTCTAATCCCTTACCTGTTTCAGCATTCATTCCCTTCATATCTTTATCCAGAAAAAACGCTGCTACTTCCTCCTATTACCTTAAATCCACAGGAAACTGTATCTCCAACTCGTGCAATACCAATACCATTCACAAATACGCTGTTTGAACCTTGCGTTAGTGTCTCTCCTATAGTCAAGATATCACCCCTACGACACACAGATCTCCCTTTCTTAAAAACATCACTACTTCCACTCATACAAACATGTGCCGGTATTCCACTGCAATAATCTCCTACACAAACGATTGCTTTACCCATATACTAGTTTAAATCTATTCTTTTTGCTTTGAGTTTTATTCCTTTTTTTGTCATCTCTATGCTTGATTCTCCTACTTTCAACGTTATTTTATCTACTACTTCAATCTCTAAATGATGTTTATCTTTATCGTATGATACCTTGCTTCCATCCTGAAACTCAAAAATATGCGCATCTTTTCGGCATTCTGAGGGAAAATACTTCTGCTGATAAATTGCTGGTAACACAACACCCAAAGACAACTCTCCCATCGGCGATAATACCATCACCTGCTCATCAATATTCGGCGCAAACCAACTTCTATCTTCTCCTGCTCTTGTCGTTATCCACGAAAGCCAATCAGTTATAAATTCTCCTACCTTTACCCGCGCTCTTGCTTTTTCATAGTCTACTTCTTTTACTAGACCTATACGAATAATATTCGCTACTTTTCTCTGTAACTCTGCAATGGCAAAATTATTTTCCAACATGCATTTCTCCCACTGCTATTTTATGTGGTTTAATTTTCCCCTCTTCCCATACTGATTTACCTAAATGAAGCTGATGACTCCAATCAACCATCCACACCAAATATGCATCTAATTCGGGTCTAAATCCATCAGGCTCCGCAGAAAGAAATTCAGCCGGAGATACATTCTTTTCCCAGGTATTCTTGTTCACTACTCTTGCTACTTCTGCTGCTAATGACCTTACAACTAACGAGGAATCCTCGACTGTTCCATCAACTACAATTCTCGCTTCAAATCTTGCTTTCAGCGCTAATTCCTCTGTTCCAGGATCTTTTCCCGATTCTAAACTCACAAGCTCTACAAATACCGCTGGCGCTACTAATTCTTTCCTTATTGTTGGATAAACCTCACAAGTTTGAATTGCTGATATTTCTTTCTTCAATATCCTGCAAATTGCTTTCTGCAACTCAGTTAAAATCATACTTTTAGTTCTAATTCACGCTCAAAATATTTCTCAAATATCCCTTCTGTTTCATAATTAACTAGCTCCTTTATTATTTTTGATGCTTCTGGCTCCAGTCCTAATTTTACCTCTTGTATTGGCAAAGCTTTTCTTCCTTCACGCCTAAAAACACCACTATTTCCTCTTGGCATAACTGCTGCAAATCCTCCTATAAATTGTTGCTTTCCTACTTTCGATCCTCTTCTTATTTTTTGTATTTTGCCAATTGTCGATGCTCTAATGTCATAGAGATTCGCTCTAATTAACACGTCTAATCTGCTAGTTTTCGCCTTAAAAATTCTTAATCTCTTTCTTATCAAACTTAATTTTATCTTCTTTTCCTCACTGATTTCCTTAGCTGCTTTTGCTTTTAACCATAGTGCTGTTTTGTTTAACGCCCTCTCCGTCGCTTTTTCCACTTTTTTCCTTTCAGCATCTATACTTTGCATAACCTTCTCAATGCTACCGCTAACCTCAACGTTGATACGCATTCACACCCCCGACGCTTGAATTTTCCATACCATTCCTGAATTGTCTTGCAGCGGTGGAGAATGTACTTTATATTTACGATCATCAATAACAAAAATATCTCCCACCATTGGCTTCAATACATCAAAAACGCTTACCTCAAGAAAAAGCATCTCCCCCACAAATTGTCCTTCACCAATTCCATATAATTTATCTGGCTGTTGCTTCAATATTTGTACCATGTATGCCTTATCCTTTGATTCATAAAACGCTTGCTCCCCAAGATGTGCAAAACAATCTTTCAATAACCTTTTAATATTTTCTTGCATTCTTCCTTTATACTTACTAAACTTCTAAACCCCAGTTATGGATTAACCAACGAAGTAAAGCTGAGAAATACAGGGCTTTTTCGATTGCATTGAATAAGAAATGAGGGTAGAAAAAATATGTACCAAGAAATTTACTGTGGATCTATGCCGAGTGTGCTCAAGTTCAAATTTGTTTTTTAGGCAGCCAAAAACCGTTTCAACAATCGATCTTTTCCCTAGTAAAATCTTCTCTTTCAGCGAAATCAGTGCATTTTTCATACCTTTTTTCACTTTAGTGACGAGTTTTAGACCTCTATCGAATAGTTTCTCAAAGAGCTCTTTCTTTATATAGCCCTTATCTCCAAACAAAAGTCCAGTTAGTTTTTTGGTTAGAGTTGGTACAGGTTTTCTGTCATCGACGTTACCTCTGGTTAGCGTAACACCTTGAATTTCACCTATTTCATTGATTACTACATGTAATTTAAAACCAAAAAACCAGCCGTAAGTATTCTTTCCTAACTCTGCTAATCCTTTGAAAACCTTATTTCTTGAGATTCTTTTTCGATGGCATACTGCTATTGAAGTAGAATCTATGTAGGAAATCCCGGTCATTTTTGCTTGTTCACAAAACCATTGCAAAAGTAATGCTAAATACCACAAAACTCGCGGCTTTAAGGCAATAAATCTGTGATATGAAGGCAGCTTTGAAAACTCTGATCTATAGAATAACTGAAGATAACAAAGATAAAAAGCCTTGAAGTTTTTACATGGTGATTTATGGTATAATAGGATTATGGTTAGAATTTCTGAGTGCGCTATTTCTGGTACTCTGGTTGGTTTTTTGCCGTTTGATAAGAACCTATTTGCAAAATTATCATCTACCGCACGACAAAAATCCTCGACGCAACAGTACAGTTCTGTAATATCTTTCTTCATGGGTAACCTCTTATTATTACTAAAATACTCGAGTTTACCCTGTTTCCCTCTTCTTAGTTATACTTTTATCTATTTTCTAATCCATAACTGAGGTTTTGAAGGTAAATTGCATAGCAAATGGTGTCATCCCAGTGCCCCCTTTCTTGTCATTCCAGCGCGTGACGCTGGAATCCAGTTTTCCATATAATCTCATCGAAAACGTTTTTCTATGCTAGTTTACAAGCAAACTTTTCTGGATCCCAGTGGGCTTTGTTGCATAGCAACCGAAAAAATCTGGCAGTTACTGACAAAATTCATTATAAAATAGCCATTTAACCTTTGAAGAAAAATATGCCACAAAAAATGAGAGTCAGTAACCAAAACGAATATAACAAATTTTTGCAAGAAAGAGGAAATATTTTTCGTTACATCGATGAAGCTATCGAAAATTGGTATGAAAATAGTCCAAAAATGCAAGGCGGCAACTATATTTATAGTGATAAAGTTGTAATTTTGGTGCATATAATCGTCAATCTTTTTAGAATTGGTTTAAGACAAACGGTAGGGTTTATAAAAGGATATTTGCAACAAATAGGAAGAAATTTGCAGCTATTCACAAGCATCAAAAGAAACTTAATATTAAGATAAATGATTGCAGAAAATAACATGGAAGATATCGAAATTGCTATAGACAGTACAGATATACAACAACACTCCTGAAGGAAAATAGCGAAGATAGAAAGTATCGCAGCTATAGAAAATTGCATGTAATGTTGAATATATAGCTGTAAAATACAGTAACGGTCTGATCACTATGGAGCTTGTGATTTGCTTAAAGAAGTTCATGCCATAAAAGCACTATATGCAGATAGGGCATATGATAGGCACAAGTTTTATAAATTGTGTAACGAATATGATATAAAGGCAAAAATTCCACCAATAAACAATGCGGCAGAACATCCAGAAATAGATTATATGTCTGACAGAAATGCTGCTATTAGATTAATAAAATTATACGGTGAAGATGGCGTGAAAGAATGGAAAAAGAAAGTAAATTATGGGAAAAGATCTTATGTAGAAGGTTTTTTCTCGCGACTGAAACAAACATTCTGGTTTAGTTTTCGGAACAAATCTGAGGTTAATCGTGAGAAGGAACTGCGACTCAAGTGTTATTTGCTCAATAAATTCACTGACATTGGTATGCGAAATGGCTACATGAATTTATCGTAAATTACTACCAGTATAAGGTGCGATGCAACAAAGCCATGCCAGACTGGGATGACAAGAAAGGGAGCACTGGAATTTTTGTTTCAGCATTAGCCATGCATCTGAACAGATACATTGCTTCAGGTAGGTAAAATATCTCCTTCAAGTAATACCTTGTACGTTTTCGCAATTTTCTGGCACGTCTGGCAAATCTAAAAACATCTATCTCATTTTTTAACAGAGCTTTTTTCAGTGCAAACAACTCAGCAGCAACATTTCTTAACCAGAACTTTGACTTCAACTATGCGCTTCTAAGAAACTCCCTCAACTAGTTCATCTTTTTGAACTAAGATGTAGCCAAATTCCTGTGCTTTTTTGATCAAGTTTTTTTTAACTCTCTCTTTGTAACGTGTTTCATAATAGTTCATTCCTTTTTCAATATATTCTTGCCCATACTTTAGCTGTAATAGTTTAGACTTGATCTGACAGGCGTGAATTAACTGACAGAAGAATTGACAAAGTCAAAACCAAAATCAGCATCCTGTTTAATGCTATCAATATTTTTCTGATAAGCAATATGCATACTATCAAAAAAGGTTTGCATAGGATAGCAATATTTACCTGAATGCGGTCTAGATCTATTGTAAGAATGCACCCAATGGTCTACATCTAACTGAAGTTCTGCCAAAGAGGTGTAAATTTTCTTTCTAAAGATAATATTGATCTTGCATAGTTCTGTGGAACCTTTCACATATGCCATGCTTCGGAGTTGTTGGTAAGTGCACTTACAGTTTTACTTGTAATCATCTGCTTTCCTACCTTAAGTGGTTGACAAAGTTTCTTGTCACGAAGGACCAAATGGAAGTCTGCTCGTTTTCACGCGAATTAATGTCTATCCATTTCATTACAAACTGGCATTCGCTTTCTCCATTATCCTTTACCTGCACCTTCATCAGCATTCCTTGCGGTTTGCTTGCCATATAGGCGAAATACAGGCTTACCCTGTTCCTTCTATCATACAACAGTGGGTTAGGTGGCTTCTCTATACCGGTGATTTGCGTACATCCAGAAATGAAAAATGTCACATTACCTTTTGGTCAGAGCTTGTCAGCATCTTTAGCTCTTTCGTAATTACGATACTTATGACCTCAGTTATGGATTAGAAAATAGATAAAAGTATAACTAAGAAGAGGGAAACAGGGTAAACTCGAGTATTTTAGTAATAATAAGAGGTTACCCATGAAGAAAGATATTACAGAACTGTACTGTTGCGTCGAGGATTTTTGTCGTGCGGTAGATGATAATTTTGCAAATAGGTTCTTATCAAACGGCAAAAAACCAACCAGAGTACCAGAAATAGCGCACTCAGAAATTCTAACCATAATCCTATTATACCATAAATCACCATGTAAAAACTTCAAGGCTTTTTATCTTTGTTATCTTCAGTTATTCTATAGATCAGAGTTTTCAAAGCTGCCTTCATATCACAGATTTATTGCCTTAAAGCCGCGAGTTTTGTGGTATTTAGCATTACTTTTGCAATGGTTTTGTGAACAAGCAAAAATGACCGGGATTTCCTACATAGATTCTACTTCAATAGCAGTATGCCATCGAAAAAGAATCTCAAGAAATAAGGTTTTCAAAGGATTAGCAGAGTTAGGAAAGAATACTTACGGCTGGTTTTTTGGTTTTAAATTACATGTAGTAATCAATGAAATAGGTGAAATTCAAGGTGTTACGCTAACCAGAGGTAACGTCGATGACAGAAAACCTGTACCAACTCTAACCAAAAAACTAACTGGACTTTTGTTTGGAGATAAGGGCTATATAAAGAAAGAGCTCTTTGAGAAACTATTCGATAGAGGTCTAAAACTCGTCACTAAAGTGAAAAAAGGTATGAAAAATGCACTGATTTCGCTGAAAGAGAAGATTTTACTAGGGAAAAGATCGATTGTTGAAACGGTTTTTGGCTGCCTAAAAAACAAATTTGAACTTGAGCACACTCGGCATAGATCCACAGTAAATTTCTTGGTACATATTTTTTCTACCCTCATTTCTTATTCAATGCAATCGAAAAAGCCCTGTATTTCTCAGCTTTACTTCGTTGGTTAATCCATAACTGGGGTTCTAAAGCTTGTGTAGGCAACTTTTTCGTACCTCCTTTCTTGTAGTTGCTCCGTCTACACAAACCATTTGCATACCTTACCTTTATATAGTAACTTAAGAAGCACGCTAAGAAAGTGGCTACATTGGTAGGAGAGTTTGATTAAAGTCATTCTCTCCCTCTTAGCTCTTCTATGCTGTAACGATTTTTACTAATATTCCCGGACGATGGCACATTGGCAGAGGGTTGGATTGGGTGTGAAGGTCAGTCCCTCTATCAAATCTTCTTGGCTCCTGTTTTGCATATAGTGGTTGTCCAAGAGTATTCACTGTTTCATTAAAGTCTGCTGGTGCAAAATATGTCGTAAACGTACTTGCTGTTCCTAATGGAAAACAGTGCCCTGTATCTCTTTCTATAAATCTTCTTACAGTTCCTTCAGGGTCGGTTGCTTGTCCTCTATACTCCTCAAACGTTATTCCACAGAACGTAAATCCTGACCTCATGTCGTTCCTTAATGCTGCTCCTTCTTGCCATCTCTCATATGCTTCTTTTACTTTGCTATGCGATGTTAATGCGTCAAAAAACTCTGGACTTACCAGCGCATGAATCCCAGTCATATATTCACCACTTAAGTTGTCCTCAACATGGCGCAATACTTCCAAACACTTACGCTTTACATCGGTGGTTGCAGTTCCTAGCGCAAAATTTACTACTTTTGGCGTAATTTCAAATTCGTTGTACAGATTTAATAATTCACTGCCATCTGCGTCCAGAATAATTCCTTTGAGTGCTCCCATTCGCAGATGTTCTAACGTTATTGCATGTTTGTTTCTCATTAGCTGTAAATGGTCAGTTATTACATCTGCCAGCGCTTTAAGTTCACTTTCTGATCCAAATGCTCTTATTCCCTGTACTTCCTCTGGCAGCACTACATCATCATGGGGAATATGTGGAATTGTGAATGTTCTTACTTTCCGTTTTCCTCGTTTTCCCACTGTTGCTGGTGCTCCTGGCACTTGCGTTGGTAATAAACTCAATACTCCGTGGTGTTCTTCTATCGTAATATGACGAAATCTTACCGACCTACTTGGAAATAAATTTAAATTTTCTGTTCGACCATAATTTATCGGCAATATGTTCATTGCATTTGTTAATGCTGTCATACTAAATGCCGGATTTGTAAATGGATTTTGCATGTTTTTCCCCTTTAATGCTGTGTGTTTTAAGTTGGTTTTGCTCTTCAGTTGAGCAGTTTAAATTCCCCTACGAATGATAATGCCCCGCGCTTCAAGTTGCTTTATTGCTGCAGCTTTCTGCTCTTCAGTGATATTTGCTGGCCACACCACTGCATGATCTGCTAACATTGCTATACGTGTAATGATTACTGCTTTGGTGTTTTCTATTGCATTTACGTCACTTGTTATTACACCTATTGCTGTTTGTGTGCCATCTGTTGCTGCTGGATTAAGTACCCTAATAAAACCATCGTCTGTCTTCTTCGCAACTACTGCACCAAGCTTAATATTTTGACCTTTTGCTACTGTTACTTGGTCTCTTGAATATAGACTTGATGCCTCATATTTCAGAAGATCGCCTAAATTATTTCCTTCACTTATACTTTTCATACCTTTTCTCTCCTTTTTTTATTTTTTACCGCCATATTTGTGGTTGTTATACACGGCGGTTATACAAATACTTTAAATACCTGATTGCACACGACTTTTCGCTACCTGCATCATCAACTCTTCTCCTGAATTCTGTGGTATTGTACTTAGTATCTCCGTCTTCTTCGTTCTCTCCGCCAGTATCGACATTAATATCTCTTGGGCTTGCTTTGCATTTACATCCTGTTCAATAAATTCTCCTATCTTTTCTGGCATCTTTGATAAATTACATAAACGTATTAATTCAAGAACTTCAGTACGATACTTAGTTAAATTATCAGTTTCTAGGTCAGTTGTAGTTTGTTCATTCATAGTAATACTCCTATTTTTATTAATAGATGAAAAAATTGTAATTCCATCAGCAAGTCCTATCTCTATTGCTTTTTCTCCAAAATATAACCCTGCTTCGGTTGATTTGATTCTTTCCATGGACAAATTTCGGTTTCTTGCTATTAGCTGGACAAACATCTCATATAGGCGATTTACCTCTCCTTCCAAGCTTTCCAGACTTTCAGACGTTATCGGCTCATGCGGATTTAAATCGTTTTTTCTCTTTCCTGCAAATACTGTGGTATATTTTACCCCCTGTTTTTCATCAAACTCACTTTGATCTATATGGCTTGCTATTACTCCAATGCTTCCTACTCCTGAAGTTCTGCTCACAAATACCTTTTCAGCGCTAGAAGCTATAGCGTACGCAGCAGAGTAAGCATCATCATTTGCTATCGCCACAATCCTCTTTTTTGTCCTTGCTTCGTAAATAAAGTCAGAAAGGTCGAATATACCGTTTACTTCCCCTCCGGGGCTGTCTATGTCCAAAATTATTGTTTCTACTTCTTCATCTATTAAAGCTTCCTCTATCTTTTCACGTATCTTCTCATACGATGTCATCCCCAACACATCATCAAAAGCTTCTGACTTTTTCGTCAAGATTCCATGTATTGGTATTACTTTTATTCCACTTTCACTATTTCTTGTTACATGTTTTATGTTTTTGAAAATCGGCTGCTTTTTTGCATGTAATGACAATAGATCAAAACTTCTCTGCTCTATCATCATTGGCTTGTTAATCCAAGTCATTTATATTATCTCAGTATTAGTATTAAAATTACCTTGCACGTCAGAATCAAAACTTAAGCCCAGTTCACTTGCACGTCTTTGATCTTCAGCAATTTCCTGATCAATTTCTTCTACATCGTAACCTAGCTCTGAAACTACTTCTGACCTACTCTTAAACCCATTTCTTACCGCCATTTGCTGTGCTTGCTGATCTTTCAGCGGGTCTACCCAATCAAACCCTTGCGCTATCCATTTTACCTCTTTTGCCCCTTTTTTTGTCCATTCTTCTCCTATATCGAGTTCTCCGGAGAGTAGGGCTAATTCTAACCACCTATCCCATACTGGACGGCAAAATTGAAATACTAACACATTATGTTGTAACATCGCGCACCTCCGGCGAAACTCTATTAACCCTGCTCGGATTGATGAATAATTGACACCACTTAGATCTCCTGTTAGCTGCTCATACGTTATCCCCATACCTACTGCTATTGCTCTGAGCTGCTGTTTCATAAATGCTTCATAGCTTCCCCCAACATCTGATGGTTCCGAAAATTTGATATCTTCTCCTGGATCTAAAAGTTGCATAGTCCCAGGTTCTAAGCCTGACAGCGCTACTCCATGCTCATTTGCTTCACCTTCTCCTAAAATATTTGCTTCTGGATCAAGTCTCGTAATAAACCCTGCAAACATCGCTGCTGTCTTCTTTCTCACTAATTCCGCATCGTCATATTGATCAAGTTCGTAGAGTTTGAGTAGTACTGTAGAAAGCCACGGTACTCCTCGAATTTGCCCAGGTCTAAGTGGTTTATAGATATGTAAAACATCGTTTGCTGGCACTCTCACTGATTCGCCAAACGAGCCTTCTCCTGGATGTTCTCTAAACAGGTAGTACGCTTCTCTTTGCCCAAGTCGGTTAAATTCAATGCCATTGCGAATTACATTACCATTGCCGAGCGTCTGATTGCTTTTATTATCTAAATGCTCTGATTCAAGTACTTGCAGTTGCAACGGTACACAAAGACCATCTTCTCGTTTTCTTGTTCTCAGCCGTACAAAACATTCCCCTCCCTCTATCATGCTCCTACAGACCAAAGCTTGTAACCCATAAAAATCATTTATCCCACTGCTGTCTGCTTCATCTGTCCATCTCAGCCATAACTCTTGCACTTTTTTCCGAAACTCTGCATCTTTCGCCTTTGACTGCGGCTTTATTCCTGTCCCAACAGAGTTACTTACTATCGTATCGATGATGTTTGCTGCATAGGAGTTCTTTCTTACCATATCACGAGAGCGGCTACGTAAGTGCTCAAGGCTTTGAGACAGCAAATTATTTATGCTTCCTGACTCTCCCTGCCAATACATCACTCTTCTTCCTGATCCTGCAGCGTCCCAGGCTGAGCTTTTTGGTTTTGGTGATTTGTGGAATAATTGTTTGAATGATTTCAATAACATCATGATATCCAAAAATCTTTCAGTTCTTCCAACGTCCCATTGAATTTATTTCGATCACATGGTCCTATGCCTTCTACTGAATTTGGTTTAGGACCTGTTTGACCGTCGGTATATTGCCATAAAGTCCAGTTTTTCCAGCCTATCGGTAATGTTGGCTCTGCTCCCCATTTTGCTAGCCATAGTGGACATTCTGTTAAAGTTGGGGTAGCAAAATCTTTGAGAAAATACGCATTTCCGTAAATCAGTGGCAAACGTCCGGTTATTAAATAAACCCTGTTAACGAAGTCTTCAGCTTGTTTTGGCGTTATATTCTTTCCACTCTTATTTTCTTCTATATCAAGCGCTAGTAATACTTCAGCATCATCTCCAACTGTTTCCAAAAAATGCTCAGCTTGGTCTTTTCCGTTTTCTCCTACTCCAAAATGGTATGCTCCCCAGAGAATTCCTTCTTCCTCAGCAGCTTTTTTTCTTTCCACGTATGTTGGATCTATGTACTTTAACCCCTGCGTTGCTTTATGAATAACTCCCAATATTCCATCTTCTTTTGCTAATTTAAAATCCACGTTCGTCTCCCAATGTGAGAGGTCTACCACTACATTTACAAGCATTCCTGGCGTAGCAGTAGCTATCATATATCTCAAATGCTCTAGAAAATCTGGGTATCCATTTTCTACCATGCAACTTCTCATACCACTCCTTTATTCGTTGAAATAACAATTTTTCTCTTCACTGCGACTTTCAATTCAGATTTAATGCGTTGTCTTAAGTCCAATAGATCTTTTATCTGAACTTCTCCATACCTAACCACATGGTCACCATATGCAATCGATACTACTCTCTCTCCGCTCTGTAGCTTCTTTATCGCTTCTTCTACTTGAGTTAAATCAACTATGTTTTTTTTTAATTTTTCATTTGTATAATTTTGCAACTTCATATAGATAATAAAAACCCGTTTGTCATAGAAACAGAATTCTATATCAAACAGCTACTACAACAATTCCTGCTTAAGCCAATGAATATGTGAATAAGTACTTTAAGTCTGTGTGGACGTACTTATTCACAATATTCATTAACTCATTTCAGTTACTGCTATGTAAATTTTTAAATATTCACATTGACTGCTTCTTTAAGTCTTGCATTAGCAATTACTATAATTTTACGCATTAGAGCTGTTATAGCTACCATCTTCTTCTTACCACTTTCAACAAGCTTGGAATAAAAGGCACCAAGTACAGATTTAGACCTTGCAGCAGACATGGCAGCTGTAAAGAGCTTTGAACGAATATTACTTCTACCGCCTATAATCCTTCGGTAACCAACAGCTTTACCACTTTCCTTAGGATGAGGTGCAACTCCAGCAAGACTTGCTACTTCTCTTCTGCCTAAATAACCAAGCTCTGGCATTAAACACAGAAAATCTTGAGATAACTTTGAACCTATTCCAGGAACCGTTTTAAGGATTTTTTGACGTTGTTGTAACTCACGGCTTTCATCAATAATTTTTTGTATAGTATTATTGAGTTCATCTATTTGACTATTAAAGAATTCTATAGTTTTTTGACAACTTTCCTTTATATGATCATTTTCCGGTGCTTCTAGTCTGCATTTTTCTTGAGCTCTCATTTGCGTAATGTCATCACGACGTTGACAAAGTGCAACCAGGGTTGATTGTTCTTTTGATGTAGGTACAAATAGAGAGAGAGTTCTATGGCGTTCAAATCCATATTGAGCAAGAGCCCTCGCATCTGATTTATCAGACTTTGCTACAGTTCCGTGAGACAAGATAAAGCTTTTTACTTTACGAGTATTAGCTCGATGTACTGCAATATTCTTGTCAATAAGAAAATGTGACAAACCAAGCTCATATTTTCCTGTGTTTTCCAAAGTTACTAAAGAATTAGGTAGAATATCTGAAAACTTTTGAAATAATTGTTGCCAACCATCAGAATCATTGTCAAATTTGACAGCGTTCTTCTGTTTGTGAATTGCAACGACATTTTTAAATTTTCCGATGTCAATGCCAATAAAATTTTGATAAGATGTAACCATAATAAACCTCGATAGTTTTAGTTAATTTAAGATTGTAAACGGGTGCATATATATGTCCCAAGCAACTATTCAAACGTATCGAGAGATGGGCTAGTGTACCTTGATTTAAACGGTTGTAGTACCAATATTCTTCCGGTCGCACACGCCCATGATAGTCCTATTCCTATAGTGAGTAGGGCTATCTTTCCCTCTTATCCTCTTTTATATCACATTTTCAACTTACAATATTCTACGAGCTTTTCTAAGTTACCACCTATTACTGGTCCTTTCTTTAACTCTTCTCTCGGCACCCTCTTTAAAGCTTCCTTAAGACATAAAATTGCTGTAACTGTAGAGTCGGTTACCCCTTCTATAGTTTTCAGGTCATCTATTTCCAGACTTGAAATCCTTCCTATTCCTTTAAAACGATCCATTAGCCTTTCAGCAATAATGCTAGCTTCGACCCCATCATGCGCTCCACTCAGAAACGTTTCTATTATTTCACGATCTAGTAAAGCATGTCCTTTGCTTACCAATGCTCTGAACTCTATTTCTTCTCTACGATCTTTACTTTTATTGTTATTATTCATATAATATATCCTTCACTAATAATAAATTATTTTTAAATGTTTACTGCTATTTTTTAGCAGTATTGGCATAAAGCCATAGCTTTCGGGTGAAGTCAAATCAATTTTTTAATTTTTTTTTGTTTATTTTTTTATGGAAATATAAAAGATCTTACTTAAAACTTATGGCCAGTCGTTTGCGAGATAATATCAACAGAAATTCCTTCTTTGATTAAATTCCTTGCAACTTCAACCTTCTTTGCTTCTCTAATCTTTTCATTACAAACATGTATGCCTTCAAACAAAGATTTGATCAGCACATCTCGTAACTCCTGGCTCTCAATCTTTTTGTATTCTTCTATCAAATTTGATAACCCAACTTCGCTATTTTCATCTTCTGTTGATTCGGGAAGTAGATCTATGATACTGATTGATAATACCTTTGCTATTTCATCTAATGTTTCAAGTGAAACGGCAGCTCGCCCTTGTTCATATTCGTATATCCTTTGATTTGTTATGCCGACTTTGTTTGCTAAATCTTCTTGGGTATACTCTCGTCTCAACCTCCACTCTTTTATCCTTTGCCCTACTTTATACGGAATAGAAATCTTCTTCTCTTCATATTCACTAATAGATAAATTGGTTGTTCGAGAGATAACGTGAGCAGAAACTCCTGCCTTAACTAAACCCCTTGCTACTTCTATTTTCACCGCTTTTCCGCTTCTTTCCTCACTAATACGGATGAATCTGGTTAATAAGTAAAACGTTTCGCGTAATTCTTGATCCTTAATTTCTTTATGTCTTCTTACTATCTCTTCTTCCTCATACCTTTTTGATACTTCTTGTCCGCAAGCTAGATCTCTAGCAGTTGTTGATAATGCTTCTGCTAACTCATATAATTTGTTAATTGAAATTCTACGTGTTCCTTTTTCATATTGTAGTATGACCTGATATTTTGTACCGATTTTACTTGCTAAATCCTTTTGAGTGTAACCCTTCGCTAGCCTACAACTTCTTACTTTCTGTCCTACTTTGTAGTCTAAAAAATTAGGGTTATTAGCAGCCACTCTTTATCTACAAAACAAATATTTACATTCTATACTGACTCCTTAATAACTAGAAGAACTATCTCAATAAAGATCACTTCAACAAGTTTAATCTATCTTCTTTCAAACAATTTTTCTATATCACTTAGTTTCATTTCTATATACGTTGGTCTTCCGTGATCAGCATACGGTGTTTCTTCCATTCGTCTCAGTAGCTCGTTCATTTCCTCTAATTTCTCCCTTCTCGAATTGATCCATGGCATGCAATGGTAGCTAACACTTTTTCTTCTACTGGCAATGTATCTTCTTTTTGTCCATACTAATAGGATATAATAAAATTTGCTACTGAAATGTTGACATTAAGTTTCAAGATCTTTATCATGTAAAGGTGTGAGAGGTTAATCTCGCGATGTTAGGTAATTGAGCTTTTGGGCTCGTATTTTTATTAGGAGGTTACACCAAAATAAGTGTTTTTAAAGCTCTTTATAGCTACTGAATCTATGAATTCATTTGCTGGCGTTTTTAGGCGCTTTATGAGGGAGTTATAGAAAGATGTACAAAAGGACGTCTAAAGCAGAAGATGCTATTCTTAGGCCATCTTTGACAGTCGTTTTTTTCTCTAACATACCCAAAGTTTAAAAAAATAAGATTTAAACACAAGAGTTGAATATTTCTTCAGAATTGTGTATAATTATTAATGCTTTTTGTGTGCCGTAGAGACACAAGGAATGTTCAGGAAAGAGCAAACTAAGTGCGAAAGCTGCACAATAGATGAGGGTGGGCCCCTCGGAGCCGGTTTACAAGAGCAGGCTTCAAACAACCATAAGCTGCTTTGGTAAAGAGCCAAGGTAGTGAGCGTTATGGAAAAGGCGTAATTATGCGTCATGTGTGAAATAGAGAGATGAACGCAAGTGAACCACTGATTACACGTCGAAAGGTAATGCGATGATGTCAAAACCAGGGGAGAAAAAGTAACTTGGGATAAGCCTATCGGGAACTTGTCTACTGGGTAGGTGGCATCCGGCATATAGGTGGCATGAACCTATTTCAGGCTATTGTGTGGAACTATGGGAACCTGTCGTTTCGATGATAAGGGAGAAGTCCAAGGAGCTGAACTCTAAGGAAGAGAGTACTGATGCGAAAAACAGGGGCGGATTAGCTCGTAGTAGTGAAGAAGTTTTTGTAATGGAAATGGAGCGAAGGGGCTGAGTTATTTAGTTTTAATTATTTATCAACCGAAAGGGAAGAGTTAATGAATAAAACAAAATCTTTTGACATACCAAAGCAACTGATTTGGAAAGCTTATAAACAAGTATCCAAAAACAGAGGTGCGGCAGGTGTAGATGAGGTCTCGATAACAAAGTTTGAAGAAAATCTAAAAGATAATCTATACAAACTGTGGAATCGGATGTCATCCGGAAGTTATTTTCCAGAACCAGTAAAAGCTGTTGCGATACCAAAAGATACAGGAGGACAAAGAACTTTATGTGTTCCTTCAGTATTCGACAGGATAGGGCAAACAGCAGCTACTATGTATCTCGAACCGTTAGTAGAGCAGGAATTTCACGAAGATTCGTATGGTTATAGACCAAACAAGTCTGCACTGGATGCGGTAAGTACAGCGTGTAAGAGATGTTGGAGAAGTGATTGGACGATAGATCTTGATATTTCTGGATTTTTCGACAATCTGGATCATGTGTTAGCACTGCAAACTATCAAGAAGCATACAGATTGCAAGTGGGTCATACTGTACGTGGAAAGGTGGATGAAAGCCCCGATTCAACTAGCAGATGGCAGTAAGGTAGTTAGGAATAAGGGAGTTCCACAAGGAGGTTCTGTAAGCCCAATCATTTCTAACATATTTATGCATCATGCATTTGATATGTGGATGAGGCAAAACTACCCAACAATACCATTTGAGAGATATGTAGATGATGCAATGGTGCACTGTAAAACCCAGAGACAGGCAAAATTCATAAAAGACAAGATCGAAGAAAGATTGGCTGAGTTTAAGCTAAAATTACATCCTGAAAAGACACAAATAGTGTACTGTAAGGATGACAATAGGAGAGATGAGTTTCCAATACAGAGCTTTGACTTTCTGGGTTACACGTTCAGACCTAGACTGGCAAAGAACAATAAAATAGGAAACTATTTTGTCTCATTTCTACCTGCAATTAGCAACAAAGCCAAGAAGAAGATCAACCAAACCATAAGGTCATGGAAAATACGTAGGCAAACATATACAACACTAGAGAAAATATCAAAGAAAATAAATCCTATAGTCCGAGGCTGGTATCAGTACTATGGCAGGTTTTATAAATCAGAGATGTATCCATCTCTCAGAAATGTAGAGTGGCACCTAGTAGGATGGGTCAGAGCCAAATATAAGAAACTTCGAAATCATGGAAGACTAGCAAAGCAATTTCTAGCAAAAGTGAGAAAGAGGTCTCCAAATATTTTCTATCACTGGACACTAGGATTGGGATCAAAAGGCTGAATAACGGGAGCTGTATAAATCGAGAGGGTGCGCCGTGGCACGCATTAAGAAATACTTAGCAGAGCTAAGCGGGGTTCAGAATAAATGGCCTCGAGGTGAACAACTAACTTTAACCCGAAAGGGGAGGAGGACAAGAGCATGTATGTAAAGCGAGAGTTGTCTGAAGATGTGTAAGATAACGGCTTGCAACACCTGATCAATATGGTTAAAGCTAAACTGCTTGAATTCTAATCTTCAGGGGTGGGACTTCACATCCATGGGTATCACATTTAAAACCCCATGTCTACAGTAAGCACAGATTAAACTTTCGTTTGTGCGACATTCTGGCTGTAGAACGATAAGTAGTGAACTTATTTAAGAGGATGAATGGAAAACCTAAGTTGATCTAGAACAGTTCTTAGTGACGGAACATGGGATGACCTAAGGAACGCGAGTTCTATGGTTACGGAGTCATCGTAGTAGTCGTGGAAGTAACGAACCACCGGGGAATGTGGGAGAGCCACATACAGGGCAAAGGGTGACAGATAATTGAATGTTGAAATTGGGAGGTACGCAAGATGCGGAAAGCTGAAACAATACTTAACATTATACGTGAACGCGGACAAAGAAATCTGCCGGTTAAAAACGTATATCGCCTACTTTATCAGCGTGATCTTTACCTTCAAGCGTATGGTAAACTTTGTCGTAATAAAGGTGCTATGACAGAAGGTGTAACTGCTGAAACAGTTAATGGTATGTCTTTGGAGAAAATTGATAAAATCATAGAGGATTTACGCTATGAACGATATCGATGGATACCAGTAAAACGTATCTACATTTTAAAGAAGAGCGGTAAACGAAGGCCGTTAGGATTGCCAACATGGTCAAACAAGTTACTTCAAGAAGTAATCCGATTAATATTGGAAGCCTATTATGAGTCTAAATTTAGTGAGTGTTCACATGGATTCCGGCCAAAGCGTGGATGCCATACTGCATTAAAAGCAGTAACGCAAAAAGGCAGAGGTACAAAATGGTTTATAGAAGGGGATCTCAGAGCATGTTATGACTCAATTGATCATACCATATTGTTAAAAATACTGAGTGAAAGCTTTCAAGACAACCGTTTTATCCAACTAATCAATCGACTGCTAAAAGCAGGATATATGGAAAATTGGAAGTACAATAAGAGTCACAGTGGAGTACCACAGGGCTCTATTATTGGTCCAATTCTGAGTAACATATTACTCGATCGGTTAGATAAACATGTGGAACATACATTAATACCAGCAAATAACCGAGGTAAGCGAAGAAGGACAAACCCAAAATATTTAAGGTTAACCAAGCAAGTATCGATGATGAGAAAACAAGGGAATTGGGAGCAAGTAAGGCAACTGCGCCAATTAGTGCAGAGTATGCCATCTAAGGACTCTTGTGATCAAAATTATCGACGTCTTTGGTATGTTAGGTATGCTGATGATGTTCTGGTAGGGTTTGCAGGACCAAAAAAATGAAGCTGAACAAATTAAAAATGAGATTGCTAGATTCCTCAATGAGGAGCTCAAACTTATGCTTAATGAAGATAAAACGCTTATTACACACGCATGTGATAGCAAAGCCAATTTTTTGGGTTATGAAATACACGTCTTGCATGCAGATGATAAACATGATCATCGGACACAGCGGTGTATTAACGGTAGTGTTGGCTTACGTGTACCACACCATATAAAGCAGAAAAAGTGTTCTGAATATATGCGTTGTGGAAAGCCTATACATTTACCTCAACGTACAATTGATACAGCTTACAGTATTGTTGCTCAGTATCAAACTGAATATCGAGGAATTGTACAATACTACAAAATGGCCTACAACCTTCACACACTAAGTTATCTGAAGTATGTGATGGAAGTATCATTAGTAAAGACTTTAGCATCTAAATACAAAACAACTTGCAGGAAAATTTATAGAAAATTTGGTGCGATGATTGAAAACGATGAAGGTGAAAAACGAAAAGTCATCCAAATCAGAGTAGATCGTTTACCATCAAAGATACCATTAATTACACACTTTGGTGCTGTGTCGCTAAAATGGAATAAATGGGTAAGCATAAGTGATAACCTTATACCAATATGGAATAAGCGTAGTGAAATAGAGCAAAGACTATTGGCACAAACTTGTGAATTATGTAAATCACAAGAGCAGATTGAGGTACACCATGTACGTAAACTTGCTGATCTACGAAGTAAGAGTAATGTTGAACTACCTGAATGGAAGAAAAGAATGATTGAACGACAGAGAAAAACTCTTGTTGTTTGTCATGAATGCCATAAGAAAATCCAATATGGGAAATATGATGGTGATTCCTTAAAACGTTAGATTATTGGAGAGCCACGTGATACGGAAACGGTCATGCGTGGTTCGGAGAGAGGCTGTTGGAAAAGTGCTTAATAGTAACTCGCTGGCTGCCTACTCTACTTTACGTACAGTTCTGCGAGAGACTGGTGGGGAAGTTCCGCCGGTCTACTCTCCAACTTACTTTCTCATGGCTCTCTCTAAATTTCTCAATGTGCGAAATGATTATGCATTTAAGAAAATATTTGGTACTGAGAGGAATAAAGACATTCTTATTCACTTCCTTAATGATATATTAGATCTTACTGATGACAACCAGATTAAAGATGTCTCCTTTCTCAGTCCCATTCAAGACCCTGTCATTGCTTCTCAAAAGCAAAGCATTGTTGATGTTCTCTGTGTTGATTCTACAGGGATAAAAACCATCATTGAGATGCAAGTTGCTAAAACAAGAGGCTTTGAAAAACGTGCCCAATACTACGCTGCCAAAGCTTATTCAAGTCAAGCTGATGTAGGTGACCAGTATCATGATCTTAAAGGGGTTATCTTTATTGCTATTGCTGATTTTATCCTATTTCCTAATAAGCTGGCTTATAAGTCTGATCACGTTACTTTTGATAAAATGACCTTTGAACATGATCTCAAAGACTTTAGTTTCACTTTTATAGAGCTACCAAAGTTTAATAAGACAAAAGAAGATCAATTAGAAAATATTGTTGAAAAATGGATCTATTTTTTTAAGCACGCAGATGAAACGAGCGAAGAGGATCTAAAAAAAATAATAGGTAGTGATGTAATTATTGGTAGGGCTTATGATGAGTTAAACCAATATAATTGGAGTAAAGAAGAACGTCTCGCTTATGATCAAGCTAAGAAACGTACCGATGATTATTTATCTACCCTTGAAGAAAAACTTCATGAAGGCATCCTTATCGGACATGAAAAAGGCAGAGAAGAAGGTATTCAAATTGGTGAAGAAAAGGGCGAAAAACAGGCTAAAATAGCAGTGGCTAGAAACCTACTTAAAGCTGGCGTATCTGTCCACTTAATAGCTGAATCCACCGGCCTTTCCCTCGATGAAATTAAGGAGCTAAATAACCATATTTTATCTTAATCTTAAATCCCCTATCTCCATGAACGGTTACTCAAAAAGTTGATATGAGCTAGAGATGATTATATCACTTCTTTTCTACTTTCCTACAAATGGGACACCAGAATTTATAGATGATGGGACAGAACCTTATCACAATACTTATTAATCAGATTTTCTAATTCAACCTGATAGTTATCGTCGATCACCGAAATATTACTTTTTGGCGCAACAGTATCATACTTTTGTGGCACTAGTTTTTCCCTTAAGTAACACGAAATTGATAAGTCTACTAAGCAAATTACAAGCGATACACTAGCAATTATATTGTAACCATATACTGCTGCGGCAATTCCAGCAACAACTGAGGTCAATAAAATAAATAGCGCGGCAATACCTAATTTGCTCATTTGTTTGTAGGAATAAAATGATTGAGTCACAACCTCACATAGCTGCTCTTCTGTCAGATCAAAAACTGCACCATAATTAGGATCATAAAATGCAAAGCTATTATCTGAATTTTTCTTTATCAGTACAGCATGCCCAGCACGTTTATCATTCATGTACCAATAAGATATTTTCATGTAAGAATTTTGATCCGTTGCTGCTAGATTTAAGTCTGCTACAGTTAGTGTCTTTGGCTTTTTCATTGCTAGGAGATGTGACTTTGTCAGTTCTTTGGGGTTTAGTTGTTCGACTTCTTTTGCGAAATTCTCTTGTGCCTCCTCACTCATTCGTTCTAATGCAGCTATACCTTTTTCACTATTCCCTGTAAGAAGAACTCCTGCTTTGTCATAACTGTTTTTCATTTCCTGCTTAAATTTCTGCTTATCTACTTCATCTGAAACAATACTATTATCTTTGACTTTCTTGATTAAAGCATTTACTAGTGATCTTTTTTTCTCGATACTATCAAATGCTTTAACAAAAGACCCTTTGTTAACTAACAAATCGTTCAAAGTAACATATTCACACAAATGTCTACATATTCCGTCTATTTTCTCCCGATTGAAAAATTTTTTATAGTCTTGAAACATTTGTTCATCAGATTCAACGATATTCATTAAATCTCTCTGTGCATTAGGTACAAATCTTTCTTTGTATTGAGAAAATATTCCATTCATAAAAACCCCCACCTTATTAAATGATCATAAATAAACTGTACTAGATAAAAATTTTTTAGATTTTTTCCACATATATAATTATGTCAAAATATATAATTATGTCAAAATATTTATGAACAAAACTTTAAAGGATGCTACAGTTAAGAAGTATTACTACCGATCCCACCAGCAACTTAGAGAACATCTTTACAGCTTTGTTATGGCCTACAATTATGCGAAACGTCTCAAAACTCTTCATGGTCTTACCCCTTATGAATTGATATGTTATCAGTGCTCCTGATTTGTTTATACTAAATCCACACCATCACACTCTGGGACCATACATCTAACTCCCTGGTTTCTTCATATCTCATGCTTTTAAATGTATGATTTTATACTAATTTTTGCTCTTTTCCAATTTTGAAAGAAGTCTATTGAAGAAATGTCAAGTTTTATTGCCTTTGGCAAATTGATACCAATTCTTAATAATAATAGATCTCTTTCAAAATTGGAAAAGAGCAAAAATTAGTATAAAATCATACATTTAAAAGCATGAGATATGAAGAAACCAGGGAGTTAGATGTATGGTCCCAGAGTGTGATGGTGTGGATTTAGTATAAACAAATCAGGAGCACTGATAACATATCAATTCATAAGGGGTAAGACCATGAAGAGTTTTGAGACGTTTCGCATAATTGTAGGCCATAACAAAGCTGTAAAGATGTTCTCTAAGTTGCTGGTGGGATCGGTAGTAATACTTCTTAACTGTAGCATCCTTTAAAGTTTTGTTCATAAATATTTTGACATAATTATATATTTTGACATAATTATATATGTGGAAAAAATCTAAAAAATTTTTATCTAGTACAGTTTATTTATGATCATTTAATAAGGTGGGGGTTTTTATGAATGGAATATTTTCTCAATACAAAGAAAGATTTGTACCTAATGCACAGAGAGATTTAATGAATATCGTTGAATCTGACGAACAAATGTTTCAAGACTATAAAAAATTTCTCAATCGGGAAGAAATAGACGGAATATGTAGATATTTGTGTGAATATGTTACTTTGAACGATTTGTTAGTTAACAAAGAATCCTTTGTTAAAGTATTTGATAGTACTGAGAAAAAAAGATCACTAATAGGTGATTTAATTAAGAAAGTCAAAGATGGTGAAATTATTTTAGAAGAAGCACGTATTCAGAGAGCAAGCAACGAAATGGACAAAGTAGAGTCTCTTCTTGGTAAGAAAATAGAAATATCCCGTGATATTTTTAAGCGGCTTGGAAAAGATAAACAAGAAGATTTTATAAAAGACTATAAACAAGCACACAAAAGATTAGAATCACTTGCATTAGTAATGAAAAAGCCAAGGACACTAACTGTAGCAGACTTAAACCTAGCATCAATGAATCAAAATCGGTATATGCAAATATATTATAGCTCTGGACGTAAGAATGGGCATGCTGTACTAATAAAGAAAAATTCAAATGATAGCTTTGCATTTTACGATCCTAATTATGGCGTGGTTTTTGATCTGACAGGAGAGGACCTATGTGAGGTTGTAACTCAATCATTTTATAGCTACAGAGAAGGAATAAGCAAATTAGGCATTGTCGTACTATTTACTTTACCAATCTCAGTTGTTGCTGGAATTGTTGCAGCAGTATATGGTTACAATATAATTGCTACTGTATCGCTTATAATTTGCTTAGTAGATTTATCAATTTTATGTTCTTTGCAAGAAAAGCTGGTATTGCAGGAATATGGTAGTATTGCACTACCTGATGAATATTTAGCCCTTCGTAAAGAGCTTGAGATTGAATTAGAAAATATAATAGACAAGTATTCTGGTAGTGATGGCAAGTCAAAAAATACAGCTATTGTAAGTGGAGTACAAGTAGAAAATATAAATCAAGAAACCCCAGTTATGAATTAGCCGATAAAGTAAGGCATAGAAATAGGAGGCTTTTTCGACTGCAAGGAATAGGAAATTAGGACAGAAAAACATGAATTAGGGAATTTGTTGGTGATCTGTACCTTGATCTTAGCCAAAAAAGTGGTAGAAAAGTTAGGAATGTTTTTGCAAAAAGGACGATATTAATAAAAAGGATTTCATTCTATTTAAGATATAAAAATATCATAAATTTTCCTTTTATTCCCAAGTAAATTATTATTAATTCAATAAAATCTATTATTAAGAATTTAAATAACACAACCACTTCCAGCAACCGAAACCAGCAAGCATGAGAAGTGTTTTTCTTGGAATGCGTTGGTCTGCGAATTGTCTCTGTTTTTCTGGCGTATCCATTAATATTTTTGCCACATAGTTTTTCCTTTGATAATATTTCCTCATATTTTATACTATCGCACCATGGGAACATGCATTCTTGTAACCACAACCTCCTCTAGTGCTAAGTGCTTTATTCTTACTGTATTGCGCTAGTTAGTGGTCGATCAAAACGAGATCTGTTGGCCCGATTTTGAAAGATCTAATTCCTTAAGATCTGACCACGGATACAATTCTCCTGTCTTCAACTTTATCTCGCTCAATGGCGCTGCCGAAGGTTGCATTTTATCCATTTTATCATAATCAAAATCAAGATCTATTAAATTATCCACCACCGGTACCGGTTTTTCTTTTGGTTTTAGTTCCTCTACATTTTCAGTATTAGTTGCTTTATCCATATGTCTTGGTTCTTCTATAAAGTTCTCCATTTCCTTTGCAGATTCTTGAGATTGATTACGATTGACAGATCTTTCATTATCAAAATGTTTGTTATGATTAAATTTCAATACCGCATACGTAATACCACCAGAAACAACTCCGACTACCAACGCAGTAGATACAGCTATGCCAACTATAACTAATGTTGATAACCCAAAATTGGCAGCAAAACACCCACCACCTACTATCAATGCAGCTATAACACAACAGATACCACCAGTTATCATAGAGGGTCTCATAACTTTAGCTGGAAGAAGTTTTGCTAACATATACTTGTATTCATCTTCATCTAAAGTGGCAAGAACTTTTCCCAATATACCTTTCTTTTCAGCTGCATTTAAAATAGGTGTAATTTCCGATAGACCATTACAATATATAGCCAAGCCAAGCGGCGTTAAGGTCTCTTTTTCACCATTTGGGAATTCTCGAATTATATTTGCAGTAGTAAGAACTTTGTCTAATATACCTTGCTCTGCAGCTGCATTTAAAATAGGTGTAATCATATATCGATTAAAATATATAGCCCAGCCAAGCGGAGTTAAAGTCTCTTTTCTACCATCTGAGAACCTTCGAATCATACTTGCAGTAGTAAGAACCTTGTCTAATATACCTTGCTTTGCAGCGACATTTAAAATAAGTTCAACTTCCCATTTTTTATGATCTATTATAGCCCAGCCAAGCGGGGTTAAAGTCTTTATTCTATCATAACACAAACCTTGAGTTATATTTGCAGCAGTAAGAACTTTATCTAATATACCTTGCTTTGCAGCTGCATTTAAAATAGCTCCAGTTGTCCGTAGATTAAGGCTTATAGCCCTGCCAAGCGGGGTTAAGGTCTCTTTTTCATGATAACAGAATGCTGCTTTGAATTCTCGAATTATATTTGCAGTAGTAAGAATTTTCAGTAAACTCTCTCCTGAGACTCTATCTAGAAGGTGATTGACACCATCCTCATTACTATCCTCTATTACTTCCTTTAATTGCTCATACAAATTCAGTTCTTTTTCTGTTAAATACCCAAACATACAATTACCTCCATAAAAAACTTAGTTTGAGTATGAGATATTTCAGTAGAAAAGTCAAGAAAATGGGCTTTTGAAATCTGATCCTACTGAGAAAAAGTGGAGAGAAAGGTGGGATGTAGTACAATAAATGTTTTAGAACGCTAACTTTTTACGACTAATAACATTATTTAGTTGGTATACATTTTTATAGTTTTTATTATCAAGTTAATGATATAATCACTTTTATCTAATTAAAAACAACAACCGTGAGACCATTTTGTTTTGGGATGGATTGGTCTACCGCTTGTTCTATGCGAACTTTTCTATATAGTAATTTTGCTATATCATAAAAGCAGCTATATTAGCCTACTTCAGCCATATTTACATACGAACCAATTTGTTTAGCTTTGTTGCAACAATTTCACGCTTTTATTTTCACAATCCCGTTTTTTACGCAACGTGTTCTCACAAGGGTAGGAACTTTTTGCGGTTTTGGAAGGAGTAAATAATTAAAACTTTTGTGGTGCTAATCGGCTTACATTTTTATTGAAAATATTTTTTAAAAAAGTGGTTGACTTATAGTTCGGATATCTTATACTAAGGTTAGTATAGGTATATTTATTATGTATACTTGTATGTTACATGATAGCATTAATATAGAGGGTAAAATGAACTTTTCTCAATATGTCAAAGATGACGCTTTACTATTATATGACACCACAATAAATACAAGCGAATTGGTAGACTTTTTAGAATGTGAAAGATACATTACAAAGCTTTCTTTAGAGTATTGCGATATTGGTGACAAAGGTGCAGAGGCCTTAGCTAACGGTAATCTTTCACATCTTACTGAACTTACCTTAAGGATTAGGGGAATTGGTGACAATGGTGCAAAGGCCTTAGCTAACGGTAATCTTTCACATCTTACTAAACTTACCTTAGGGGGTAACAAAATTGGTGAAAAAGGTGCAGAGGCCTTAGCTAAAGGTAATCTTTCACATCTTACTAAACTTAACTTAAGGCATAATAATATAGGTGAAGAAGGTGCAGAGGCCTTAGCTAACGGTAATCTTTCACATCTTACTGAACTTAACTTAGATCATAACAAAATTGGTGACAAAGGTGCAGAGGCCTTAGCTAATGGTAATCTTTTAAATCTTACTGAACTTAACTTATATCATAACAATATTGGTGAAAAAGGTGCAGAGGCCTTAGCTAACGGTAATCTTTCACATCTTACTGAACTTAACTTATGG
This sequence comes from Wolbachia endosymbiont of Oedothorax gibbosus, assembly GCF_936270435.1. Lineage (NCBI taxonomy): Bacteria > Pseudomonadati > Pseudomonadota > Alphaproteobacteria > Rickettsiales > Anaplasmataceae > Wolbachia > Wolbachia endosymbiont of Oedothorax gibbosus. The sequence goes on along the minus strand of NZ_OW370567.1, from coordinate 987,166 downwards.
GATAACAAAATTGGTGAAAAAGGTGCAGAGGCCTTAGCTAAAGGTAATCTTTCACATCTTACTAAACTTGACTTATGGCGTAATAATATAGGTGAAGAAGGTGCAGAGGCCTTAGCTAATGGTAATCTTTTAAATCTTACTGAACTTAACTTATGGGATAACAAAATTGGTGACAATGGTAAAGGAGTATTAGCTAAACTGCAAGAAAGACGTGAAGCTGAAACAGCAAGATTAAGAGAAATGGAGGAAATTCCAAATAGGGTGAGAGAATTAGAAGAGAGGCATCAAACTGAAATAACAGCATTGAGACAAGGAAGACAAGACATGGCAAGAGAAATAGAAAAGTTAAAAGAAGAAAGGCAAAACATGGCAAGAGAAATGGAAGAAAAGTTAGAAGAAGAAAGCCAAAATAGAAAAAGAGAAATGGAAGAAATGAGAGCTCAGTTCATGGAATTTATGACAAGAGCTGCAAATCAAACTAATGATCAGCCAGGTCCAAGTAGCAGTTTAAGTGAAGCGCAATCAGTGCCGCATGGCCAGTTACTAAGCTCTTTGCATTCTGACGATAGTGATATTGAAGTAATCAGCAGATCACAATGTCGTTAATCTGGCAGGCATAGCTAATTAACAAGATAGCAGGTTCAGAGGTCAATGTCAGTGAAGTTAAAATGGGTATAGAAGGAAAGAGAGCACAAATCTCTAAAAATAATAAAGTTAGAAAAATTATGCTTGCATTATCTTTTATTCGTGCTATGTGTATTATACATAATATCTTTATCGAGGGGGGTGTATGACTGAAGGTATTTCTGAACCTGAGCAGGTTTCTAATGCAAAAATAAATCTCAAAATAAGTGAGACAGAAGAATCACCTAGTGGGTCGGTTACTGAAGAACTGTATGCAAAACATTTTGATCGGCAAACTCTTGAAAGTGGTACAGTATCGTCAGGTCAAGAACAAAGTGATGATTCTGATGACTGGAATGAATCTGGTTACTGGGATGAGTCTGGTATTACAGACAAAAATACTGTTGTTGAAAATTCTCTTATTTCAGCAAACTCATTTTTAATGGGGTTAGGAAAGCTGTTAACTGAAAGCGAAAAAGTTTTGATTGATGAATTTTATAGAAAGATGGAAAATATAGTGAGAGCAAAGGTAGAAATGCCTCGCCAAGGTGAACACAGAAATTCTACAAAGGTTACCCTGGAGAATATGGAACATTTAATAGATGAATATTTGAAAAAGAAAATAAAGCTAAATTTACGCTGTGATAGCCGTAAGTACACCGTAGCGAACTTTGTGTTCAAAAAAATAATTGATATTGCTAATGCTGATAGTGTTATGCGTATAACGCCTACTACTAGATCACGGTATAAAGATTATAAGGAAAAGGAAGAGGCAATAGATGAGTGGACAGAGGGTGAAGAACCTTTATTCAATATTATCAATAAGATATTATCAGCAGGTGCAAAAATAGAGTCTGATTTTTATGATCATAGTATGGTAAGTGAAGTTATGTGGGGAAATGATGAACCTGTTTTTGCAGAATGCGAAAAAATTAAGAAAGAACTAAAAAGTATAGCATATAAAGGTAACAAGAATGAACAAGCTCAAGATGATGATCTAACAGTAGAAGTGGATAACAATCTTGTTTTTTTTAGGTGGCCACAAAACAGTATTGTTGAAGTTGCGAAGGTTATAAATAGTGAGGTGAATGAAAATTTCAATATAGAAAGTGGCATTTTACAGATTGGAGAAAGTATAATAAGAGTTGAAAATGTAGGAGGAAAAAGAAATTACACAGATGTCTTAGAAGGTAGCATCGAGATGTCTTTTACTACTGAGGTAGGAAAGATTAGTATTTATCTAAGTCCTAGGGATGAAGGTAGTAATAGAATAAAAGTAGAGCTTGATAAAAAGAGCCAGGGAAAGTTTGATAAATTAAAAGATCAATCAAGTTTAGGGGAAGGCTGCTTTTTAGGAGGAAAAAGTGTTCTACAAGCTGTAAAAGATGGAGATTTTGAAAGAAACGGTGGTATACCTATAGAGTTAGCTGAAACTATTAAACAATCAGATTGTGTAGTGAAAGAATCAGGCGTTCCGTCTACTCTTGTGAGTCCGATTGGTAGTTTAGACTCGCCGAAAAAGAAGGAAGCTTCAAGTCAAACAGTAGGCCATTTATAGGGTGGAGATCCCTATGGTGATATTAAATTAATAGCTTAGGAGTTTTTCTAAAGAAATTATCTTGTTTGAAAAATTACTTGACGATTATGATTTTTTGAATATACACTTTTATGTTGGATTCAGAGGAGACTCAACAATAGGCTGCTTCACACTTTCCACTTTCTCGAGCTTGGTATTGGGCTTTATAGCATTATACAGGGCAAAACCCATACAAACCAACCCAACAATCCCTCCAATTACCGCTATAACGTGTACTTTTGAAGATTCAATCAGTAGATAAGATGCAACACAACTTACCAATAATACCGCACCAACAACACCAACCAGGATTGCTCGTCTTTGTTGCATTGATGGTTTTTCTTTTTTGTCTGCAGTATTTTCTTTGCTAGACCCATTATCAAAACATGATTTCATTTCAGTAGAAGACAAGGTATTGGCTTTATCTGTACTATCAGCAGTACTTAGAGTTGGTTGTGCGGCAATTTCTGTAAAAATATTGGTGGTACTGTTTTCGCATATTCCAGTATTATCAAGCTTTTCTATTGAAGCAGCGATATCTTTTATAGACCTCAGTTATGGATTAGAAAATAGATAAAAGTATAACTAAGAAGAGGGAAACAGGGTAAACTCGAGTATTTTAGTAATAATAAGAGGTTACCCATGAAGAAAGATATTACAGAACTGTACTGTTGCGTCGAGGATTTTTGTCGTGCGGTAGATGATAATTTTGCAAATAGGTTCTTATCAAACGGCAAAAAACCAACCAGAGTACCAGAAATAGCGCACTCAGAAATTCTAACCATAATCCTATTATACCATAAATCACCATGTAAAAACTTCAAGGCTTTTTATCTTTGTTATCTTCAGTTATTCTATAGATCAGAGTTTTCAAAGCTGCCTTCATATCACAGATTTATTGCCTTAAAGCCGCGAGTTTTGTGGTATTTAGCATTACTTTTGCAATGGTTTTGTGAACAAGCAAAAATGACCGGGATTTCCTACATAGATTCTACTTCAATAGCAGTATGCCATCGAAAAAGAATCTCAAGAAATAAGGTTTTCAAAGGATTAGCAGAGTTAGGAAAGAATACTTACGGCTGGTTTTTTGGTTTTAAATTACATGTAGTAATCAATGAAATAGGTGAAATTCAAGGTGTTACGCTAACCAGAGGTAACGTCGATGACAGAAAACCTGTACCAACTCTAACCAAAAAACTAACTGGACTTTTGTTTGGAGATAAGGGCTATATAAAGAAAGAGCTCTTTGAGAAACTATTCGATAGAGGTCTAAAACTCGTCACTAAAGTGAAAAAAGGTATGAAAAATGCACTGATTTCGCTGAAAGAGAAGATTTTACTAGGGAAAAGATCGATTGTTGAAACGGTTTTTGGCTGCCTAAAAAACAAATTTGAACTTGAGCACACTCGGCATAGATCCACAGTAAATTTCTTGGTACATATTTTTTCTACCCTCATTTCTTATTCAATGCAATCGAAAAAGCCCTGTATTTCTCAGCTTTACTTCGTTGGTTAATCCATAACTGGGGTTTGCAGGGTTTATTACGAGACTTGATCCAGAAGCAAATATTTTAGGAGAAGGTGAAGCAAATGAGCATGGAGTAGCGCTGTCAGGCTTAGAACCTGGGACTATGCAATTACTTGATCCAGGTGAAGACATAAAATTTTCAGAACCATCAGATGTTGGGGGAAGTTATGAAGCATTTATGAAACAGCAGCTCAGGGCAATAGCAGTAGGCACAGGGATAACGTATGAGCAACTAACAGGAGATTTAACAGGTGTGAATTATTCATCAATCCGAGCAGGGTTAATAGAGTTTCGCCGGAGGTGCGCGATGTTACAACATAATGTGTTAGTATTTCAGTTTTGCCGGCCAGTATGGAATAGATGGATAGAGTTAGCCCTACTTTCCGGAGAACTAGATATAGGCGAAGAATGGACGAAAAAAGAGGTAAAATGGATACCACAAGGATTTGATTGGGTAGACCCACTGAAAGACCAGCAAGCGCAGCAAATGGCAGTAAGAAATGGGTTTAAGAGCAGGTCAGAAGTAGTATCAGAGCTAGGTTACGATATAGAAGAAATCGACCAAGAAATTGCTGAGGACCAAAGACGTGCTAGTTCACTCAACTTAAGCTTCGACAGCGATGTCAGTAGTGTTGATTCTAATGTGGAAATGATATGAAACAACAAATAAACAAACCAATGATGGTAGAGCCAAGAAGTTTTGAGTTACTGTCATTACATGCAGGAAAGCAGCCGATTTTTAAAAACATAAAACATGCAGTAAGAAGTAGTGAAAGGGGAATAAAAGTAATACCAATACATGGAATCTTGACGAAGAATTCAGAAGCTTTTGACGATATTTTAGGGATGACATCATATGAGAAGATACGTGAAGAGATAGAAGAAGCTTTAATGAATGAAGAAGTAGAAACAATAATTTTGGACATAGACAGCCCCGGAGGAGAAGTAAACGGTTTATTCGACCTTTCCGACTTTATCTACAAAGCGAGAGGAGAAAAAGAAATAATAGCAATAGCGAATGATGATGCATATTCTGCGGCGTATGCGATAGCGTCAAGTGCTGAAAAAGTATTGGTAACGAGAACTTCAGGAGTTGGAAGCATAGGAGTAATAGCAAGTCACATTGATCAAAGTGGATTTGATGAAAAACAGGGGGTAAAATATACCACAGTATTTGCAGGAAAGAGAAAAAACGATTTAAATCCGCATGAGCCAATAACATCAGAAAGTTTAGAAAATTTACAAAAAGAAGTAGATCGACTATACGAAATGTTTTTGCAGCTAGTAGCAAGAAACCGAAATCTTACTACGGAAAAAATAAAATCAACAGAAGCAGGGCTATATTTTGGTGAGAGAGCAATAGAGATAGGTCTTGCTGATGAAGTAATAACATATTCTGAATTTATTAATAATCATAGGAGTTTTAGTATGACAAAAGAACAAGCAATAGATATTGACAATCTAATTGAACAAGGAAGATGTTTAGGCTACGAAAGCTGTCGTGGAGAAATTTTAGAGATAATACGATTATGTAATTTATCAAAGATGCCAGAAAAGATAGGAGAATTTATAAAACAGGAGATGAATCCAAAACAAGTACAAGAGGTATTAATGTCAATATTGGCAAAGCAAACAGAGAAAACAGAGATACTGAGTACAATACCGCAAAATACACCAGAAGACTTGATGATGCAAGTGGCTAAAGCACGCCAGAATAGCCAACTATAAATCTTTTACCGCGGAATCACAAACGCCGCGGTAAAATAAAGTTTTATAACCGCCGTATATAGCGCTAACATACGCGGCGGTAAAACAATTAAGGAGAAAAATTTATGAGTTGTATAACTGAACAAAATAACCTTGGTGACCTATTAAAGTATGAGGCATCAAATCTATATTCAAGAGATCAAATAACCGTGGCAAAAGGGCAAAATCTGAAGCTAGGAACGGTCGTTGGTCGTGATAAAGATGATCTAATTAAAATTATAAACTTAGCAGCCACGGATGGTACGCAGACAGCTATAGGAGTGATAACAAGTGATGTAAACGCAACGGAAACCACCAAAGCAGTAATCATTACACGTATAGCAATGTTAGCTGATCATGCAGTTGTATGGCCAGCAAATATAACAGAAGAGCAAAAAGCTGCAGCAATAAAGCAACTTGAAGCGCGTGGTATTATCATCCGCAAAGGTGTCTAAACTTCAACTCAACTAAAATTAATAGGGAAAACAAGGGAAAAAACATGCAAAATCCATTTACAAATCCGGCATTTAGTATGACAGCATTAACAAATGCAATGAACATATTGCCGATAAATTATGGACGTACAGAAAATTTAAATTTATTTCCAAGTAGGTCGGTAAGATTTCGTCATATTACAATAGAAGAACACCAAGGAGTTCTCAGTTTATTACCAACACAATCTCCAGGAGCACCAGCAACAGTGGGAAAACGAGGAAAACGAAAAGTAAGAACATTCACAATTCCACATATTCCCCATGATGATGTAGTGCTGCCAGAGGAAGTACAGGGAATAAGAGCATTTGGATCAGAAAGTGAACTTAAAGCGCTGGCAGATGTAATAACTGATCATTTGCAGCTAATGAGAAACAAACACGCAATAACATTAGAGCATTTGCGTATGGGAGCGCTCAAAGGAATAATTCTGGACGCAGATGGCAGTGAATTATTAAATCTGTACAACGAATTTGAAATAACACCAAAAGTAGTAAATTTTGCGCTAGGAACAGCAACAACAGATGTAAAACGAAAATGTCTGGAAGTATTGCGCCATGTTGAAGATAACTTAAGTGGTGAATATATGACCGGGATTCATGCGCTGGTAAGTCCTGAGTTTTTTGATGCACTCACTTCTCATGCTAAAGTAAAAGAAGCATACGAGAGATGGCAAGAAGGAGCAGCATTAAGGAACGATATGAGGTCAGGATTTACGTTCTGTGGAATAACATTTGAGGAGTATAGAGGGCAAGCAACCGATCCTGAAGGTAATGTAAGAAGATTTATTGAAGGAAATACCGGCCATTGTTTTCCACTTGGTACAGCAAGCACATTTACTACTTACTTTGCGCCAGCAGACTTTAATGAGACGGTGAATACGCTTGGTCAGCCACTCTATGCAAAACAAGAGCCAAGAAGATTTGATAGAGGGACCGATTTACATACGCAGTCAAATCCTCTGCCAATGTGCCATCGCCCAGGAACATTAATCAAAGTCGTTGCAGCATAACAATACTGGTAGAGCAACTACAAAAGTGGCGAGGCATGAGGACTGCTCTACCAATATGCCCCTTCTTAGCGTGCATGTAGAGATTAGTGCATAAAGGTAAAATATGCAAGGAAAAATAGAAAGATTATTTGCAGATTGTTTTGCACATCTTGGGGAGCAAGCGTTGTATGAATCAAAGGATAAGTCATACAAGGTACAGATATTAAAGCAACAGCCGGATAAATTATATGGAATTGGTGAAGGACAATTTGTAGGGGAGATGTTGATTTTGGAGGTGAGTGTCTTTGATGTATTGCAACCAATGGTGGGAGATATCTTTGCTATTGGTAGTCGTAGATATAAAATACACACACCACCACTCAGAGATAACTCTGGAATGATCTGGAAAATTCAAGCATCGGGGGTGTAAATGCGTATCAACGTTGAGGTTAGCGGTAGCATTGAGAAGGTTATGCAAAGTATAGATGCTGAAAGGAAAAAAGTGGAAAAAGCAGCGGTGAGGGCATTAAACAAAACAGCACTATGGTTAAAAGCGCAAGCAGCAAAGGAAATTAGTGAGGAAAAGAAAATAAACTTAAACGTGATAAGAAAGAGATTGAGAATTTTTAAGGCTAAGACAAGTAGGTTAGACGTATTAATGAGAGCAAATTTATATGATATTAGAGCATCGACAATTGGCAAAACACAAGAAGAGGATCGAAAGTAGGAAAGCACCAATTTATAGGAGGATTTGCAGCAGTTATGCCAAAAGGAAATAGCGGTATTTTTAAGCGTGAAGGAAGAACAGCATTGCCAATACAAGAGGTAAAATTAGGACTGGAGCCAGAAGCATCAAAAATAATAAAGGAGCTAGTTAATTATGAAACAGAAGGGATATTTGAGAAATATTTTGAGCGTGATATTACAAGAAATGTATGAATTTTAAAGATTTGCATAATGCAATCTGCACTACGCTGAAGAGAGAAATATCGTCTATACAGACATGTGAAATTTATCCATCGATAAGAAAAGAATTGGTAGCACCAGCGGTGTTTGTGGAACTTAGTGGCTTTGAAAAAGGACATGATCCAGGGACAGAAGAATTAGCGCTGAGGGCAAGATTTGAGGCAAGGATTGTAGTTGATGGAACAGTCGAGGATTCCTCGGTAGTTGTGAGAGAATTAGCAGCAGAAGTAGCAAGAGTAGTAAATAAAAATACTTGGGACGTGAAAAATGTTTCACCAGGAGAATTTATATCAGGAGGAGGAGATGATTTTAGGCCAGAGCTCGATGCATATTTAGTGTGGATGGTTGATTGGAGTCATCAGCTTCATTTAGGTAAATCAGTATGGGAAGAGGGGAAAATTAAACCACATAAAATAGAAGTGGGAGAAATGCATGTTGGAAAATAATTTTGCCATTGCAGAGTTACAGAGAAAAGTAGCGAATATCATTCGTATAGGAGTTGTAAAAGAAGTAGATTATGAAAAAGCAAAAGTAAGAGTGAAAATAGGGGAATTTTTAACAGATTGGTTGCCATGGATAACAAGCAAAGCAGGAAAAGATAGAGATTGGTCTTCGCCAGATATCGATGAACAAGTTGTGGTATTTTCTCCTCTTGGTGAACTATCATTAGGAGTGGTATTAGGAGGAATTTATCAGGAAAGATACCCTGCACCAGAGAATAAAAAAGAAATAAATAGTATAAAAATTCAAGATGGGACAAGATTACTATATGATAAAGAGAAGCATCATTTAGAGATTGAAGTAGTAGATAAAATAACGTTGAAAGTAGGAGAATCAAGCATAGAGATGACAAAAAAAGGAATAAAACTCAAAGCAAAAAGAATAGATTTAAACTAGTATATGGGTAAAGCAATCGTTTGTGTAGGAGATTATTGCAGTGGAATACCGGCACATGTTTGTATGAGTGGAAGTGAAGACGTATTTGTAAATGGTAGATCTGTGTGTCGAAAAGGAGATATCTTAACTCTGGGAGAGAAGCTAATACAAGGTTCAAACAGCGTATTTGTGAATGGTATTGGTGTAGTGAGAACAGGAGACTTGGTATCGTGTGGGTTTAAGGTGATAGGTGTTAGCAAAAATGTATTTGCAGAATGAGAGGCATGAATGCTAAAACAGGAAAAGCGTTAGAAGGAATAGAGCACTTAAAGCAATCTGTCGTAGATATTTTAACTACCCCTATTAATAGCAGAGTAATGAGGAGAGATTATGGGTCAAGATTATTTGAATTGGTGGATAAGCCAATAAATAGAGATTTAACACTTGAGATATATGCAGCAACAGGAGAAGCTTTGGAAAAATGGGAAAAGAGATTTAAGTTAGAAAAAGTAAAAGTTGAAGGAGTAAAAGAAGGAAAAATAACTATTTCACTTGAAGGAGTTTATCTGGCAAACGGGAAAAACATTCATTTTGATGGAATTGTAGTGTAAATATGCAGCAGCCAAATATTATCGAACCACTGAACTTTGAGGAGATCTTTTCCAGAATGAAGGAAGAGTTAGTGTGTAGAGATGAAACCTTTTCAGCGTTAGTAGAATCCGATCCAGCAATAAAGATTCTGGAGGTAGCAGCATGGAGAGAACTTTTGCTTAGAGAAAGAATAAATGAAGCAGTAAAGAGTAACTTACTTAAATTTGCGACAGGAGAAGATCTTGATAATTTGGCTGAGTTTTATGGAGTAGAGAGGCAAAAAGAAGATGATGATGAAAGATTTAGAAAGAAGGTAAAAGCAAAAATAGTAGGCTCAAGCACGTGTGGGAGCAAGGAGTATTATAGGTATCAAGCACTCTCAGCAGATAGTAGAGTAAAGGATGCATTAGTAGAATCACCAGTGGCTGGAAGTGTGCAAATTTCAATCTTATCAACACAAACTGGCATAGTGTCAGAAGAGCTACTAGAAATTGTAAAAAAGCAGGTTACTAGAGATGATATAAACCCCAGTTATGGATTAACCAACGAAGTAAAGCTGAGAAATACAGGGCTTTTTCGATTGCATTGAATAAGAAATGAGGGGAATGTTCAAAAAAGTGTGTCAAACCGAAAAAAAAGTAATAAATTGATATAAAAAAAATGGAGGTTTCACATATGAATCAAAGAATAGCAAATAAAACTACTGGATTGGTAGATTATAAAGAATTAGAAACAAATATCCTGTCGTCTATACGAGAAGGAAGGCCGCTGACGGGAAGGGACGGAGTATTAACACCATTGATAAAAAAGCTGCTGGAGGCAAGTTTGGAAGGTGAAATAGAAAATCACTTGTTGGCTGAAAGCGAAGAAAATAATCGAAGAAATGGGAGAAATGGAAAGACTTTAAGGACAAGTGCCGGTTCATTTGAACTTTTGACGCCAAGGGATAGAGAAGGAAGTTTTGAGCCGCAAATAGTCAAAAAAAGGCAAACAAACTTACATCCAGAGCTTGAAACGAAGATCTTGAGCACATTTGCCAGTGGTATGAGTTATAGAGATATAGCGTCACACGTTGAGGAAATTTATGATCACAAAATATCGGCGGCAGAGATATCAAGTATTACCGACAAATTGCTACCGGTAATCAACGAATGGCGTAGTCGCCCATTGCAGTCTGTGTACCCAATAGTGTTCATGGATGGCATGTTTTTCAAAGTTAAGGAGGACGGGCATTGCGTAAGTAAATGCATGTATAATATATTAGGCGTAGATCAAAATGGCAGAAAAGAGGTACTAGGCTTTTATTTAGCCGAAAGTGAGGGAGCCAACTTCTGGTTAGGGGTATTAAATGACCTAAAAGAGAGAGGAGTAGAGGATATTCTGATTGCCTGCGTCGATGGTCTAAAAAGTTTTCCTGCAGCAATAAATAGTGTGTTTCCTAAAGCAGAAGTACAGCTATGTATAGTGCATCAGATAAGGAATTCATTGAAATATGTATCCAGCAAAGATGTGAAAGTTTTCATGAACGATTTGAAGAAAATATATCGTGCTTCAAGTAAAGAAATCGCTGAGAATTATTTGCTTGAGCTGGAAGAAAAATGGGGTGAAAAATATCCTTTGGTTATAAAATCGTGGCAAAATAATTGGGAAAATTTATCTGGTTATTTTAAGTATTCTGGGCCAGTTAGAAAGCTGATTTATACCACCAATCCTATTGAGGGGTTGCATAGACAGATTAGAAAATTCACTAAAACTAAGGGCTCATTTACTAGTACAAATGCCTTGTACAAACAGGTATATTGTGCTATAAAAAAGGCAGAGCAAAATTGGATTATGGCTATACCTAATTGGGCTTTAACTATATCTCAACTTGATATTTTCTTTCCTGGTAGATTGAAAATTGAGTTGAATTAAAAATGCGGTTTGACACACTTTTTTGAACATTCCCGAAATGAGGGTAGAAAAAATATGTACCAAGAAATTTACTGTGGATCTATGCCGAGTGTGCTCAAGTTCAAATTTGTTTTTTAGGCAGCCAAAAACCGTTTCAACAATCGATCTTTTCCCTAGTAAAATCTTCTCTTTCAGCGAAATCAGTGCATTTTTCATACCTTTTTTCACTTTAGTGACGAGTTTTAGACCTCTATCGAATAGTTTCTCAAAGAGCTCTTTCTTTATATAGCCCTTATCTCCAAACAAAAGTCCAGTTAGTTTTTTGGTTAGAGTTGGTACAGGTTTTCTGTCATCGACGTTACCTCTGGTTAGCGTAACACCTTGAATTTCACCTATTTCATTGATTACTACATGTAATTTAAAACCAAAAAACCAGCCGTAAGTATTCTTTCCTAACTCTGCTAATCCTTTGAAAACCTTATTTCTTGAGATTCTTTTTCGATGGCATACTGCTATTGAAGTAGAATCTATGTAGGAAATCCCGGTCATTTTTGCTTGTTCACAAAACCATTGCAAAAGTAATGCTAAATACCACAAAACTCGCGGCTTTAAGGCAATAAATCTGTGATATGAAGGCAGCTTTGAAAACTCTGATCTATAGAATAACTGAAGATAACAAAGATAAAAAGCCTTGAAGTTTTTACATGGTGATTTATGGTATAATAGGATTATGGTTAGAATTTCTGAGTGCGCTATTTCTGGTACTCTGGTTGGTTTTTTGCCGTTTGATAAGAACCTATTTGCAAAATTATCATCTACCGCACGACAAAAATCCTCGACGCAACAGTACAGTTCTGTAATATCTTTCTTCATGGGTAACCTCTTATTATTACTAAAATACTCGAGTTTACCCTGTTTCCCTCTTCTTAGTTATACTTTTATCTATTTTCTAATCCATAACTGAGGTTATAAGGGTTTTAACCGATACAGTAACAGTAATTGGTTGCAATATTACGGAAATAGATATCCACAGCAAAATTAGCATAAGTTCTATAACATCAGAGGAAGAAATTAAAAAGCAATTTATCGAAAAGTTTGAAGCAAGCAAAAGACTCGGATGGAGTATTACAAGATCATGGATAATAGCGAATTTGTTCGTAGAAGGAGTGGAAAACGTGGAATTAATAGAGCCAAGAGAGGATGTTGTGGTACTGGGGAATGAGTGTGCAAATTTGAGAAATTTAAAGATTGAGTAATGTTACTGCCACCAAATGCAACAAAACAAGAGCAAGCACTGGTTAATGCAATCGATTATAAAGTTGATCCAAGCAAGATAAGAGGATTTAAATTTAGCCTAGGGGAAAAAATATTGCCGTGGTTGGTTGAAGAATACGGGTTAGAAGAAATTCTACGCTGGGCAAAAGACAAAAGAAAAGCCGTAGAGGAAGGAATAAAATTTCAGCGTTTAAGAGGAACACCAGCGTCACTGAAAATAGCATTAAAATGGGCAAATATAGAAGATATTACAATTATTGAAGAGCCACCCGGTAAACACTTTTTTGAGTTGCAGGTAGGGATAAAAGAGGTACCAAATGACTTCTTCGTAGATGCAGTAGTAGAGCTGGCAAAACTATCATTACCTGCAAGATCGAGACTAATGAGAATTTTTAACGATCACTACAATATTAGCAGGTTCATTTTAGATGAAAGCTTTTTTGGCAGTTTGTTATCGGATTATTCAGGGGTAAAAATAGAAAAAGATGGACCAGTGTTATCGTTTGGTCGGAAGAATACATTTGAGCTAAAAATCTTAAATCCAAGTTTTAAGTTTAGTACTTTTCGTGTTCATTATGAGCAGGCATTAAGTAATGATCTGTATAGGCTAGATGTAGCAATACTTGGAGAAACCGAGCCTCACACGAAGAATTATAACGGTATTTATGAAAGAAATCATCAGTGGAATAATTTAAAAACGTTATATCCTCTACCACAGAGCTTATTACCGGCAATTAAGTTTGCGAAAGCGCAAGTTATATTATCGGACAGTTGGAATTTGGGAGAAATAAATGCGTGCTTTCCAGTTAGTAGTGTAGAGGAAAGAGGGAATAAATTTGTATTGGGAAGTAGCAAACTATCTGAACAACTGTGGAATTTAAAATACAAGCCGATTTTAGAAAGGTTTAGCGTTACTCACCATTACAAGGTAGAAGATTTTACCAACCAAAAAGTTATAAGATTTGGTGTGGCAGAACACTATGTTCATTTTGAAAACAATTTAGATTTAAAGCAAAAGGACGCAATACACGAGTTAGAAAGTTACATTTTGGTATTTTACCCAGGCGTACTAACGTGGCACGAACATCGACATTTGAACAGAAGTTGGAAAAATAACCAAGTAATATCTATAATAAGTTAAGTACTTATATTTATATCCTCATATATTATGTTAATAATAGGTTAAAGTGTATGAAATAAAAAGAAAAAGACTTGCTTTTTCATGCCAAAACGCACATAACTTAAATAGTAGCAAGTAAACAAAAAAAATTGATCTTGCACTAAAGAGAGCCAAATTGGCGTATGTTTTTATAGTGAGGTATGTATGAAGTTCAGTGAGGAAAAGAGAGAATCTTTTAGTAAGTTTTTTAAAGAAGTATCAAGTAACGGGTTTAAAAACATTAATAAAAGAAATGAAGAAGGAGAGACGATATTACACCAAGCAGTGGAAATCTCTGATTACAAAACAGTGAGGTTATTAATAAAAAAAGGAGCAGAGGTAAATGCAAGAGATAAAAAGGGTTATACACCACTGCACTGTGCAGTATTTGCGAAAAGCTTAGAAAATGTAAAAGTACTGCTAAGGGAAGGAGCGGAAGTAAATGCTACTCAATATGTTACTGGATGTACGCCACTGCACTCTGCATGCAAAATAGGAGGAGCAGGAATTGAAATAATAAAAGAGCTAGTAAAGGCCGGAGCTGAAGTTAATCAACTGAATAAGTATGGTGCAACACCAATGTATTACATATGGGAAAGTGAAAAGTATCGTCTATGTGATAGCAAAGAGAGTGAAAAGGCGAGGAAATTCTTTGGAAAACAAGGAGGAATAACAAAAAGTAGAGAACTGACGTGCTATGGAATAGAGATGCTAGTGAGAGAAATAGCAGACATGTTGAATAGGAGTTATTTACCGGAGTTAAAAATAATAGAGATAGGAGAAATAAGGAAGAAAGATAAGTCACTAATAAAGAAAGAATGTAAAAATTTAGCAAGCAAAATAATGAGCCAAGTGAACGAAATGATAGATGAGGTGTTGAAGGCAGACTTAAGCAAGATGTGGTGAGAAGGGAGCTCAAAAAAAAGAGTTTGGTTGCGAAAATTTCAAAGGGAAAGTGAGGTATGTTATGTCAAGGAAAGAAGCAAGGAATGTTTTTGATAGGTTATTGAAAGAATTATCAGAAAACAGGTTTCAACAAATAAATGAAAAAGACGCAGCAGGTTGCACAATATTGCACCGAGCAGCACAGGTGTCAGAGCCAGAAGTAATAAAGTTATTAATAGAAAAAGGAGCAGGTACAAACGATAGAAACAATAGAGGCGAGACACCGTTGCACCTAGCAGCGTTTTTAGGAAGAAGAAAAAATGTGAAAGTGCTGATAGAAGGAGGAGCTACAGTAAATGCAAAATCAAACAATAAAGCAGTACCACTACACTTAGCCTGTTTAGCAAGAAGAATAGGAACAATAGAAGAGCTGATAAATGCAGGAGGAGATCTTGATACAGTAGATAAATTTGGATGTAGCCCACTAAACTATGCAAAAATTTACCCGAAAGTGACAAGTTATCTAGAAAAGAAGGGAGTGAATATGAGAGATGTAGAAGTGATGTATGGAGAAGCAAACAAGGCAATAGAGGAGGTAATGGAGAAACGGAACGTAAATGAATTACAACTAGAGGAGGTAGATTTAACAGATTAAGCATATAGATTTATATCTTAATATAATATGTGGAAAAAATGTGTAAATTTAGCAAAAAAAAACTTGCTTTTTATGCCAAAACAGCCCTAAGTGAAAAAGTAGCTAGTAAATAAACAAGATTTGCTAAGCGCTAAAGTGAGCCAAATTGGAGGCACTTTATATTACATTAATAGCTGAGGAACGTCATGGCAAAATTTAGTAAGAAAGAAAGAGAAGAATTTAATAAGTCTTGGAAAGAGGTATTAGATAACTCAATAGAAAATATTAATAAAAAAGACACAAAAGGGAGGACGATGTTGCATTACGCGGTGGGAATGCCAGATCCAAAAAAAGTGAGGTTATTAATCAAAAAAGGAGCGAATGTAAATGTGGCAGATGCGGGACAATATAGACCACTGCACTTAGCAGTCATGGGACAACGTGTAGAAAATACAAAAGAGCTGATAAAGGCAGGAGCCGATGTAAACGCAGTGGAACGAAGTAGCAAATTTGCTGCGTTACACCTTGCCTGCATGGTAAGTGAGATAAAAATAGTAGAAGAACTAGTAAAAGCCGGAGCGAATATAGAGCAAAAGGATAAATTTGGCAAAACAGCAATGTATTATGCAAGAAATAATAAAGAGATAATAGAAGTGTTAGAGAACGTAAAAATGGCAAATAAGCAGAGAGAGTTTATAGAAAGAGTAAGGGAAAGCACGGCAGCAGGTGTAAAAGAAGAGCTTGTGGATGAGAAAGTGCTATAGCGTTTTTAAAAATTCAGAAGTGCTGTGTTTGAAAAGGTGATTATATGGAAAAAAAAGTAGAAAAAGAGGTAAAATGTTTAGAGAAAAAAGCGTTGGAAGAGCTGAGGAAAATATGGAAAAAGGTATTTGAGGAAGAGGCACCTAGACATTCAAAGAAGTATCTGATACCGAGGTTAGCATATAGAATACAGGAGAAAGCGTATGGAGAAATGTCAAGAAAAGGGGCAAAAAGACTAGAATACCTAGCAGATCGACTAGAGAAGGGAAAAAGAATAAGTAGCGATAAACTGCCAGCAGCGGGAACAGAGCTGATATTAGAAAGGGGTGAAGAAACGCATGCAATAATGGTAATGGATACAGGATTGATCTACAGAGAAGAATTTTATACGTCATTATCAGCAGTGGCAGGAAAAATAATGGGAATGAGTTATAACGGGCCTTTGTTGTTTGGCATGCGTGGTAAAAAGGTAAGTTGAGGAGGAAAAAATGCTAAAAGAGGTAAGGTGCGCAATTTATACGAGAAAATCGAATGAAGACGGTCTAGAACAAAAGTTTAATAGCCTTGATGCGCAGCGAGTAGCATGTGAAAAGTATATAAAAAGCAAAGAAGGGTGGGTAGTATTGCCCAAAAGGTACGATGATGGAGGGTTCTCAGGAAAAAACTTAGAAAGACCAGCGATAAAGGAGTTGTTTGAAGATGTAAAGGCGGGAGAAGTAGATTGTGTAGTAGTATATACATTAGACAGGCTATCAAGAGAAACAAAAGACAGCATAGAAGTAACATCATTTTTTAGAAGGCACCGAGTAAATTTTATAGCAGTAACACAAATATTTGATAATAACACACCAATGGGAAAGTTCGTACAAACGGTATTATCAGGAGCAGCGCAACTAGAAAGAGAAATGATCGTAGAAAGAGTAAAAAATAAAATAGCAACATCAAAGGAGCAGGGATTGTGGATGGGTGGAACTTTGCCGCTAGGGTATGATGTAAAAGATAAAGAATTAATAATAAATGAGAAAGAAGCAAAGACGGTGAAACATATATTTGAGAGGTATATGGAGCTGAAGTCAATAGACCTCTTTCAAAATTCACATCATCAACTCTAGATTGTAAATTCCAGCTATCAAATTGAATCTCAATCCAAAACGTTTTCGCCGATTGCGATATTTATCTGCAATAATTTTAAATCTTTTAAGCAAACCGATTACATTCTCAACCACAACTCTTTTGCTTGCAAGCTCTTGATTTTCTTGCTTTTGTTTCTTAGTCAATGGGTGCTTTTTCGTTTTTCTATGTGGCAATTCAACATTTGCGTGAATTTTTTGTAGACCTCTGTAACCGCTATCTGCTAGGACTTTGATACTTGGTAGTATGTGCACTTTTGACTCCTTAAAAAGCCGAAAATCATGTTTCCTACCATTTGAAAAAGACGTGCAAATGATCTTTTTGCTTTCTTTTTCCGAAATAATCTGTGTTTTTATACTGTGCTTTTTCTTTTTTCCTGAATAAAATCTTTTTTGCTTTTTTTGGGTCTTTCCACAGGAGTTTCTGTTGCATCTATCACTAAAACCTCATATTCTATATCACTTTTTAGAACCTCTTTTCGCCCTGGCAATGCAAAATCCGGATGTTTTACCAATGTATTTTCAATCCACTTTATGATTTTATAGGTCGTACTTTCGCTCATACCATAACTTCGACCAATGTGGAAATATGTCCGATATTCACGAAGATATTCCAATGCCATAAGTAGCCTGTCTTCTATACAGAGCTTGCTTTTACGCCCACTTTTTGCTTTTTTCCTTCTATCTTCTTCATCTAAAATTTCTACCATCCTGTTGAAAGTTGCCTTCTTTACTCCTGTCAGACGACGAAACTTCTCTTCATCTAACTCCTTAGTTTCTTCATATCTCATACTTTTAAATGTATGATTTTATACTAATTTTTTGCTCTTTTCCAATTTTGAAAGAAGTCTAATGGCAGAATTGGCAAGGGAGTTAAACAGAGAAGGGTACCGAACGAAATCAGATATCTTTAAAAAGGCAACGGTAAGGAGAATAATAACAAACCCAATATATGTGGGAAAAGTCAGGCATTATGAGAAACAGTATGAGGGAAAGCATGAAGCAATAATAGAAGAAGAAAAATGGCAAAAAGCGCAGGAATTGATAAAGAATCAGCCATATAGAAAAGCAAAATATGAAGAAGCATTGCTAAAGGGAATAATAAAGTGCAAGAGCTGTAATGCAAATATGACGCTGACGTACGCAAAAAAAGAGAATAAGAGATATCGATATTACGTATGCAACAATCATTTAGTTGGAAAAAGCTGTGCGTCAAAGAGTCGGAATATAGTAGCAGGAGAAGTAGAAAAAGAAGTAATGAAGAGAGCAGAGCACCTATACAAAAATTGGCAAGAAAAAGCGGAAGAATGGAAAAATTTAAGTTTTGGAAAACAGAAAGAAGTGGTGAAGAAATTAATAAAGGGAGTATTGGTGAGAGAGGATGGAGTAGAGGTGCATTCTGAATCAGGAGAGATATTTATACCAATGGGGTTAAAAAAGAAAGCAAACAAATGCACAGTAGTAGAACCAGAGGGGAAAACAAATAATGCGCTACTCAAAGCTGTGGTGAGAGCCCATTCCTGGAAACGGCAACTAGAAGAAGGAAAATACGAAAGTGTGAAGGAGCTGAGCGTTAAAATTAATATAGGTACAAGACGCATACAACAAATTTTAAGGTTAAATTACCTAGCTCCAAAGATTAAAGAAGACATAGTAAATGGGAGACAACCGAGTAATTTGCGGTTAGTGGATTTAAGGGAAATATCGATGCTATGGAGTGAGCAAATGGAAAAATTTTACAAATTAGCGTCTTAAATTACACACATTAAATATAACAAATTTTAATAGAGATTATGAAAAAGATAAGGAAAGCTATTGCTAAAAAATTCAAAAATTGGAAAACCACTACTTCCAAAGAAACTGCGACACAAGAGCCAAAAATTTCTAGCAGAGAAGAAGCCAAAAAACCTTTAGAAATAACTATAGGGCAGCAGTCCACTGTTATAAAACTTGCCACAGCTAGAAGTGAAAAAGTGCTTCAAGATACTATCGGTAATATCGAGACACCGGCTGACGCATATGAAAATAGTAATGAAAGTAGTCTTACAGAACATAAACCATGCGAAAACAGTAATGAAAGTAATACAATAGCTATAAAACCTCAGTTATGGATTAGAAAATAGATAAAAGTATAACTAAGAAGAGGGAAACAGGGTAAACTCGAGTATTTTAGTAATAATAAGAGGTTACCCATGAAGAAAGATATTACAGAACTGTACTGTTGCGTCGAGGATTTTTGTCGTGCGGTAGATGATAATTTTGCAAATAGGTTCTTATCAAACGGCAAAAAACCAACCAGAGTACCAGAAATAGCGCACTCAGAAATTCTAACCATAATCCTATTATACCATAAATCACCATGTAAAAACTTCAAGGCTTTTTATCTTTGTTATCTTCAGTTATTCTATAGATCAGAGTTTTCAAAGCTGCCTTCATATCACAGATTTATTGCCTTAAAGCCGCGAGTTTTGTGGTATTTAGCATTACTTTTGCAATGGTTTTGTGAACAAGCAAAAATGACCGGGATTTCCTACATAGATTCTACTTCAATAGCAGTATGCCATCGAAAAAGAATCTCAAGAAATAAGGTTTTCAAAGGATTAGCAGAGTTAGGAAAGAATACTTACGGCTGGTTTTTTGGTTTTAAATTACATGTAGTAATCAATGAAATAGGTGAAATTCAAGGTGTTACGCTAACCAGAGGTAACGTCGATGACAGAAAACCTGTACCAACTCTAACCAAAAAACTAACTGGACTTTTGTTTGGAGATAAGGGCTATATAAAGAAAGAGCTCTTTGAGAAACTATTCGATAGAGGTCTAAAACTCGTCACTAAAGTGAAAAAAGGTATGAAAAATGCACTGATTTCGCTGAAAGAGAAGATTTTACTAGGGAAAAGATCGATTGTTGAAACGGTTTTTGGCTGCCTAAAAAACAAATTTGAACTTGAGCACACTCGGCATAGATCCACAGTAAATTTCTTGGTACATATTTTTTCTACCCTCATTTCTTATTCA
Organism: Wolbachia endosymbiont of Oedothorax gibbosus; assembly: GCF_936270435.1. NCBI lineage: Bacteria > Pseudomonadati > Pseudomonadota > Alphaproteobacteria > Rickettsiales > Anaplasmataceae > Wolbachia > Wolbachia endosymbiont of Oedothorax gibbosus. The sequence goes on along the minus strand of NZ_OW370567.1, from coordinate 967,022 downwards.
ATGCAATCGAAAAAGCCCTGTATTTCTCAGCTTTACTTCGTTGGTTAATCCATAACTGGGGTTTCCAGAGCCGCTAAATGGATCAAGTACTGTGTCTCCTGGTCTGCTGCTGTTTACTATTGCTCTTTCCATTAATTCCACTGGTTTCATTGTTGGATGCAGTGAGTTGTATGTTGGCTTATCATAAAACCAGAGATCACTTTGATTACGTCCCCCATGCCACTCACGTTTATTGCCGTTTTTCCAACCGTAGAGTATTGTTTCGTATTGTCTTTGATAATCAGATCTCCCCAGTGTAAAATGATTCTTTGCCCAAATGATGAATGTTGACCAACGACCACCTGCTTCTTCAAATACTTTTTGCAAGGTCGAAAGCTCTGATGATGATGCACAGATGTAAATTGCCCCTTTGGTGTATGCTAAAATATTGGAGCAGATGTCATACAGAAAAAGTTCGTATTTTTCACCTTGATCATCGTTTAATATCTTCTTGTCTTCTCTCTCTTGACTGTCACCATATGCTACGTTATACGGAGGGTCACACACGGTAATATCTGCCATTTTATCGTCTAATACCGCTTTAAATGATTCAACTAGACAACTATCGCCACAGTAGATTCGATGACCGCCTAAAATCCACAGATCCCCTGGTTTCGACACTACTGACTTTTTATCGACCAATTCCACCCCCTCTTTTTCTCCTTTTTCTACTTCTTCTTTTCCATCAATGTTGTCGAGAAAGCGTTGAACTTTTTCTAGCTCAAATCCGGTCATTTTTAGGTCAAACTCCAAATCTTCTAACTCTTGGATTTCTACTTTTAAAAGATCATCATCCCACTTTGCCCAGTTAGCTGATTGATTTGCTAGTAACCGAAAAGCTTTGGTTTGAGCTTCACTTAAGTTATCACTGAGCACCACTGGAATACTCTCCATACCCAGTTTTCTTGCTGCTTTAAGCCTTAAATGACCATCAACCACAGTCCCATCGCTTTTTGCAACTATCGGAATACGAAAACCAAACTCCCGAATTGAAGCACACATCCTGTTTACTACATCGTCATTCTTGCGAGGGTTGCGATCATATTCGACAAGATTTTCAATAGGATAGTAGTGTATTGCTAAGTTCATATTAGTGGAAATTCTTGTTAAAAAGTTAATAATCAAAATACGTCTGACGCTAGAGAGAGCCTGGGGTTTCGCGCCCAAATCCGCCAGCCTGGCCGAAAGGACCCACTTCCTATGTGTTATCTAGCATATTAAAATCTTTACTAAAATTATTAATATAAAACATCAATGCCAAAGCATCCGCTTCATTATCGTCTCGAGGTAAAAAACCTTTGCCCTTTACAGCTTCAATAACTTCACTTTTGCTCGCATTGCCTTTACCCGTGATAAAACGTTTTATGGTCTTGACAGGTACACCTTGATAAGGTATATTCCTTTCCTCGCACCAAGCTGTTAAATGAGCTAGAAAGCCTCCGTAGCAATGTGCAGCGTCTGTTCCTAAATGTCTTCTTACTTCTTCAAAATACACTGCAGTGAACTTATGTTCTAAAGAGTTAAGCCAATTACGGAAACTCAAAAAGCACATGCCACCTCCACTGAAGCGGCTACCATGAAAATTTTTGCTCCCACTTTGAATTACTCCATCTGTAAGAATAGCCCAGCCTGTTTGTTTGCCGAGGTCAAGTGTTAGTAACTGGAAATTTTTATCTAGAGATATGGTGTGAGCAAATACATGCATGTAATATATATACGTAATTTCTCAGGAATTCGTCCAAAAAATGTGAAAAAAAGTTAAAATAATTTTAAGGCAGCTAAGAAATTAAAAAGAGCCTAAAACCAGCTATGTCTTTTACAACAGCATCTTCGCTATTTGAGATCTTTCCATTTTGGAAATAACTGATTATTTGTACCCGTTCAGACAATGGCGTCAACTTAAGGACACATTTTAGACTTCTTTGTTGAAATAAAATAGAAACAAAAGTGCTGTTTATTGCACTTTTTGGATAATTTAATGATAAAAAATTTAGAGAGAAATTTTATACACAATCACTGATATTTTCCCTTAAGTTGACGCCATTACCTGAACGGATACTCGTAATCGAGTTTTAAGCTACCCTACATGAGTAACTTAGGTCTTGGTGGTACAATTGTACCCTGAAGTCGTAGAAAACGCAATTACGGGCTTTTCCTTTGTTCTTTTCTGAAATCTCTTATAGTTTTTTTGCTTAGTAGTTTATTATTATTATTTTCTATTCTTACTATTTTATTATTATTTATATTATATGTATATATAATATTTACATATATTATATAATATATAAGGTTTTCGGAAATTGGAAATCAGCCAGTATAGCGGGTTTCATCCCCTTCCAATTTTCTAAATTTTTAAGAATGGAAACGCAAGATTTTTGCACATAAAGCAAGCAAAAAGCATAGAACTTCAATAACTTAGCTGTGGTATATTTTACGTTTCCAAATTTAGATAATTCGCTGGAAATCATGAAATTTTACAAAACCGGAAATCAAATTTTAGCTAAAGCGTTCCTTGTCTTCTGGAAGTTGCTGTCTTATTTAATTTTAGAGAAGTCTTATTTCATTTATTAATAAAGTTAGAATTGTCTTATTTAGTTTATTAATAAAGTTAGAACTGTCTTATTTAGTTTTTCATAATAGATAAATCTCTCTTATTTAAATTCTGCAGAGTCTTGGGAAGGCAATTAGTAATAAACCTTTAATTATTGGAGGTTTTTATGCAATCAAGGAACTCTTTTTCAGGTATTGATCCTATAATTGTTAAATATATAAAGTATTATGCTAATTGTCTTAATCATGTGGGGTGCTTTATTCATGAAAGTCTTGAAGATATAGAATTGGAACTTTTTTGTGAGGTTTGGCCTGACCTTAATCGATATGACGAAACAAGAAGTAGTTTTAATACTTTTGTTGCCAATTTAACAAAATATCGCGCACGTGACCTCTCAATGGCGTCAACTTAAGAACCTGTTTAAAATCTTCGTAATAAGAGAGAAATGAAGGAGAGAACAACCATCTGTAAGCTAGTGTTGAGTTTCCGCTCGCAATTTTTCCACAAACGCCTACATTTTTCCAACCAAGCAAAAGAACGCTCAACAACCCATCTCTTTGGCAATACAACGAAAGAGTGTAATTCACTTCGCTTTATTACCTCAACAGTTGCACCAATAGTAGCTTTTATTTGAGTTGCAAAATTTTCTCCTGTATAGCCAGCATCAACCAGTATATTTTTAACTTCAGAGAGGTTTTCTTCAGCCTTTTCCACCATTTCCACAGCACTGCTACGATCAGTTACTTCTGCCGTTGTTATATGAATTGCATGTGGCAAGCCTTGCGTATCAACTGCAATATGACGCTTTATGCCTGAAATCTTTTTACCTGCATCATAGCCCTTTTTTTCAGCAGTATCTGTGTTTTTAACCCCAGTTATGGATTAACCAACGAAGTAAAGCTGAGAAATACAGGGCTTTTTCGATTGCATTGAATAAGAAATGAGGGTAGAAAAAATATGTACCAAGAAATTTACTGTGGATCTATGCCGAGTGTGCTCAAGTTCAAATTTGTTTTTTAGGCAGCCAAAAACCGTTTCAACAATCGATCTTTTCCCTAGTAAAATCTTCTCTTTCAGCGAAATCAGTGCATTTTTCATACCTTTTTTCACTTTAGTGACGAGTTTTAGACCTCTATCGAATAGTTTCTCAAAGAGCTCTTTCTTTATATAGCCCTTATCTCCAAACAAAAGTCCAGTTAGTTTTTTGGTTAGAGTTGGTACAGGTTTTCTGTCATCGACGTTACCTCTGGTTAGCGTAACACCTTGAATTTCACCTATTTCATTGATTACTACATGTAATTTAAAACCAAAAAACCAGCCGTAAGTATTCTTTCCTAACTCTGCTAATCCTTTGAAAACCTTATTTCTTGAGATTCTTTTTCGATGGCATACTGCTATTGAAGTAGAATCTATGTAGGAAATCCCGGTCATTTTTGCTTGTTCACAAAACCATTGCAAAAGTAATGCTAAATACCACAAAACTCGCGGCTTTAAGGCAATAAATCTGTGATATGAAGGCAGCTTTGAAAACTCTGATCTATAGAATAACTGAAGATAACAAAGATAAAAAGCCTTGAAGTTTTTACATGGTGATTTATGGTATAATAGGATTATGGTTAGAATTTCTGAGTGCGCTATTTCTGGTACTCTGGTTGGTTTTTTGCCGTTTGATAAGAACCTATTTGCAAAATTATCATCTACCGCACGACAAAAATCCTCGACGCAACAGTACAGTTCTGTAATATCTTTCTTCATGGGTAACCTCTTATTATTACTAAAATACTCGAGTTTACCCTGTTTCCCTCTTCTTAGTTATACTTTTATCTATTTTCTAATCCATAACTGAGGTTTTTAACACTTTGTACCCCAGTTATGGATTAACCAACGAAGTAAAGCTGAGAAATACAGGGCTTTTTCGATTGCATTGAATAAGAAATGAGGGTAGAAAAAATATGTACCAAGAAATTTACTGTGGATCTATGCCGAGTGTGCTCAAGTTCAAATTTGTTTTTTAGGCAGCCAAAAACCGTTTCAACAATCGATCTTTTCCCTAGTAAAATCTTCTCTTTCAGCGAAATCAGTGCATTTTTCATACCTTTTTTCACTTTAGTGACGAGTTTTAGACCTCTATCGAATAGTTTCTCAAAGAGCTCTTTCTTTATATAGCCCTTATCTCCAAACAAAAGTCCAGTTAGTTTTTTGGTTAGAGTTGGTACAGGTTTTCTGTCATCGACGTTACCTCTGGTTAGCGTAACACCTTGAATTTCACCTATTTCATTGATTACTACATGTAATTTAAAACCAAAAAACCAGCCGTAAGTATTCTTTCCTAACTCTGCTAATCCTTTGAAAACCTTATTTCTTGAGATTCTTTTTCGATGGCATACTGCTATTGAAGTAGAATCTATGTAGGAAATCCCGGTCATTTTTGCTTGTTCACAAAACCATTGCAAAAGTAATGCTAAATACCACAAAACTCGCGGCTTTAAGGCAATAAATCTGTGATATGAAGGCAGCTTTGAAAACTCTGATCTATAGAATAACTGAAGATAACAAAGATAAAAAGCCTTGAAGTTTTTACATGGTGATTTATGGTATAATAGGATTATGGTTAGAATTTCTGAGTGCGCTATTTCTGGTACTCTGGTTGGTTTTTTGCCGTTTGATAAGAACCTATTTGCAAAATTATCATCTACCGCACGACAAAAATCCTCGACGCAACAGTACAGTTCTGTAATATCTTTCTTCATGTGTAACCTCTTATTATTACTAAAATACTCGAGTTTACCCTGTTTCCCTCTTCTTAGTTATACTTTTATCTATTTTCTAATCCATAACTGAGGTTTTGTGCATCAATTATACAGAAACTGGTTTTCTCTTTCCGACCATTGCTGATACGAACCTCTCCAACTAATTTTTTTTAAGACTACTTCCAGCAAGCTTGGTTCTGCTCCATTCTTTTTATTCCACATTTGAAAATAGTAATACACGTTCTCCCACCTTGGAAAATCTTTTGGCAGCATTCTCCACTGGCAGGCGCTTTTTAGGATATATAGCACTGCACAAAATACATCATACAAATCAAGTTTCCTTGGTTTTGTTTTCTTTCTGCTACTCTCCAGTATTGGTCTGATTTTTTCAAATTGTTCTTGACTTATATCGCTTGGATAGCTTTTTTGCATAGATATACCTCTTTCTTAACTATGCCTACTTTACCTCATATTTTCGAGATCCTTAACAGGTTCTAAGAGCATACATTAGCAAACTCTCCTAAAGACATGATGGCGTTTGGGCTTATCTACTTTATTGCGGCTATACAATCTTCCCGGTCGGATCTTAACTTTGGCGCGTATACTTAAAAAGGGCTTGAAAATCTTTTGGCGCAACGAGCACTTGATAAAGTTTCTGTCTCATCACACCAAATAAAACTGAAAAATTTAAACGGTACTCGGCAATTTGATCTGGGTTCCAAGGCCCTTGTGCATCACACATATGAAGCGATAATATATTGCACATGACCAAGTTTGCCCAAAATTCTTGTAATAACCCCAGTTATGGATTAACCAACGAAGTAAAGCTGAGAAATACAGGGCTTTTTCGATTGCATTGAATAAGAAATGAGGGTAGAAAAAATATGTACCAAGAAATTTACTGTGGATCTATGCCGAGTGTGCTCAAGTTCAAATTTGTTTTTTAGGCAGCCAAAAACCGTTTCAACAATCGATCTTTTCCCTAGTAAAATCTTCTCTTTCAGCGAAATCAGTGCATTTTTCATACCTTTTTTCACTTTAGTGACGAGTTTTAGACCTCTATCGAATAGTTTCTCAAAGAGCTCTTTCTTTATATAGCCCTTATCTCCAAACAAAAGTCCAGTTAGTTTTTTGGTTAGAGTTGGTACAGGTTTTCTGTCATCGACGTTACCTCTGGTTAGCGTAACACCTTGAATTTCACCTATTTCATTGATTACTACATGTAATTTAAAACCAAAAAACCAGCCGTAAGTATTCTTTCCTAACTCTGCTAATCCTTTGAAAACCTTATTTCTTGAGATTCTTTTTCGATGGCATACTGCTATTGAAGTAGAATCTATGTAGGAAATCCCGGTCATTTTTGCTTGTTCACAAAACCATTGCAAAAGTAATGCTAAATACCACAAAACTCGCGGCTTTAAGGCAATAAATCTGTGATATGAAGGCAGCTTTGAAAACTCTGATCTATAGAATAACTGAAGATAACAAAGATAAAAAGCCTTGAAGTTTTTACATGGTGATTTATGGTATAATAGGATTATGGTTAGAATTTCTGAGTGCGCTATTTCTGGTACTCTGGTTGGTTTTTTGCCGTTTGATAAGAACCTATTTGCAAAATTATCATCTACCGCACGACAAAAATCCTCGACGCAACAGTACAGTTCTGTAATATCTTTCTTCATGGGTAACCTCTTATTATTACTAAAATACTCGAGTTTACCCTGTTTCCCTCTTCTTAGTTATACTTTTATCTATTTTCTAATCCATAACTGAGGTTAATACAGCCTCTAAATTTACCCCAGAAAAATTCTCTAACTCTGCTCCTACTTTGAGTCGTTTGTAGCACTCTTCTATGTGCCACCTTAATACATAAGCTTTACTGATATCTTCCAAAGTAAATTTTTCTCGATCAAAAAGTGAAGTAACTAATACCTCTGTTTCTCCGTTAGCTAATGTCAGCTCTTACTTTCTGTCCTTTCATTTTATTTTTTAGCTTTTCATTTTCTAATATAAAATCAAAATCTGATTCGCCAGATGCAATTCGTTCCCATAGCTTGCTATAATTTCTTTTTTGCAAGCGAAAAATAAAATCTACTTCCAAATCATCATGCTGCTGAATGAATTTTACTGAAGGATAACCACGATCATAGATAAATAATAATTTCTTTTGATTTAATGAACGCATTTGAGTGATAACTTCGGGTAATTGCTCTTCCGCCAACGTTTGTTCCCAAGCCGCAAGGCGAGCACTGCAAATCAGTGAAGTACATAAATCAACAAACAAAGAAACTCTTGCCAATGGTGGCATTGTGCCTGTTGTTCCATTTGGTTTAAAGCGGCCAAACTCGGATACAATTTCCTCAGAGCTGGGTAATCTCATACCAGAACCATCTGCTGCAATAAGTCTATAGCCTCTCCAGCTCAGATTCATCTTGATAGGCTGTTTGGATGCTTAAATTCTTTAAAACCTGTATTTATACCTTGCTTTAGAAAAAGCTTGCTTTGAGGGTACATGTCAATGGCTCCATAAGTTCACATTCTATTCCCAAACTTTTTTTAACTAACTTTAAAATCATAGAAAATACTGTCGTAAAAGGGAGTTTTCTTGTTCGCGTGAAACTGTTCTTTCCAACACAATGGATTCTCTGAAAAGCTTTCGAGTATATTATATTTTTAATTTGTAGAATAAAATTTTTTCCTTTTTGCATGTTTTACCTAAAAAGGACACATTTTAGACTTCTTTGTTGAAATAAAACAGCAACAAAAGTGCTATTTATTGCAGCTTTTGGGTAATTTAATGGTAAAAATTTTAGAGAGAATTTTTATACACTATCACCGATATTTTTCCTTAAGTTGACGCCATTGCCTGAACAGATACGAAAACTTTTCAGAAGATCCATAGGAGGGTTTGCTAATGAAGGCTCTTAAGTTGACGCCATTGGCTGAACGGATACGATGGGTTTCAGTTCTATTTCCGTCAATTTTCCAGAGAAACCACTTTTTCTGTACTTCTCTGGATCAAAATTTTTATTAAATTCAGAGTCTATTAAATATTTATGTGCATCATTAATAAATTGATTTTTTATTTCTTTGTAACTGATGTACTCTGTTGAACTACCCTTATAATAATGAACTAAATGTTCTTCATGATCGATGTGAATATTTTTATTCTTACAAGGCTTAGGACCATGTTTAAGCACTATATTTCTTCTTAGCCTTTTGGTGGATTGATCTTCAAGTTTATTAACAAGTTGTATTTCCTGTGGAATCACAGTATCGCCTTTCCTGCCAGCAATTAAGACAGGGCATTTTGTATTCTCTACAACTTTTTGTGGATTAAAATCTAATCCACAGCGCCCGAACCAACGATTCAAGAGCATTGATGGAAGCCATTTAACTAAACTACGAGGAGAATCTCTGACTGTGTCCTTAAGTGAGCTATAAGAGTTACTATGAATTAATGTTAAATAGATACCTTGCTTTTCAAACCTTTTTAAAACTTCTGCTGCAATTCCTCCTCCAAGAGAGTTAGTATCCAAAATTATATCGTTTGGACGCACACCTTTCACAAGTAACATATTTACCATTGCCATTCCGGCCTGAACTAACTTTTCACCGTTTGTTAGAAATTCATATAGTGCTACAATCTTCCTTTTTTCCAAGAGGAACTCTACAATATCCTCTATATCTTTGTTTTTTTCTAACTCTTGATCACAAGCTTCTGCATCTATTTCCGGATCTTCACCTATGAGTTCTTTTTTGTAACGCTGTATCCACTCAGAGCTGACTTCATTTTCCAAAAAGCTTTTAATTCTGTGTACTACAAATCTCTCCTTAATAAAGTCAAAAAACATCCATAAGCAAAGTACGACAAAACATATGGTAGCCAAAATTGATAGCACTACCGACGTAAAAACTAATCCCGTAAGCACTTTTTTTGGTTTTTGATTTTTATACGCCAAGTATAACGATACAATAGAAGCAGTGGACAATATAGCAAAACATAACCATAGTGATACTATTCTCCTATTGATTTTTTTTTCTTCAGCATTTAATTCTTTTTGAAAGAATTCTGGATTAACAATTCTAGAGAAATAGGGATAGTCAAAATAATGCTTAACTAACTTACTTTCTTGCCCCTTAGACCCCAGTTATGGATTAACCAACGAAGTAAAGCTGAGAAATACAGGGCTTTTTCGATTGCATTGAATAAGAAATGAGGGTAGAAAAAATATGTACCAAGAAATTTACTGTGGATCTATGCCGAGTGTGCTCAAGTTCAAATTTGTTTTTTAGGCAGCCAAAAACCGTTTCAACAATCGATCTTTTCCCTAGTAAAATCTTCTCTTTCAGCGAAATCAGTGCATTTTTCATACCTTTTTTCACTTTAGTGACGAGTTTTAGACCTCTATCGAATAGTTTCTCAAAGAGCTCTTTCTTTATATAGCCCTTATCTCCAAACAAAAGTCCAGTTAGTTTTTTGGTTAGAGTTGGTACAGGTTTTCTGTCATCGACGTTACCTCTGGTTAGCGTAACACCTTGAATTTCACCTATTTCATTGATTACTACATGTAATTTAAAACCAAAAAACCAGCCGTAAGTATTCTTTCCTAACTCTGCTAATCCTTTGAAAACCTTATTTCTTGAGATTCTTTTTCGATGGCATACTGCTATTGAAGTAGAATCTATGTAGGAAATCCCGGTCATTTTTGCTTGTTCACAAAACCATTGCAAAAGTAATGCTAAATACCACAAAACTCGCGGCTTTAAGGCAATAAATCTGTGATATGAAGGCAGCTTTGAAAACTCTGATCTATAGAATAACTGAAGATAACAAAGATAAAAAGCCTTGAAGTTTTTACATGGTGATTTATGGTATAATAGGATTATGGTTAGAATTTCTGAGTGCGCTATTTCTGGTACTCTGGTTGGTTTTTTGCCGTTTGATAAGAACCTATTTGCAAAATTATCATCTACCGCACGACAAAAATCCTCGACGCAACAGTACAGTTCTGTAATATCTTTCTTCATGGGTAACCTCTTATTATTACTAAAATACTCGAGTTTACCCTGTTTCCCTCTTCTTAGTTATACTTTTATCTATTTTCTAATCCATAACTGAGGTCTTAGGTGCATCTTTACTTTCTTGCTTCTCAAGTGCATCTTTACCAAGAGCATTAACCTTAATACACCCAAGTACTCCAAAAAAGTTTATCACGTGTTTTGTATTTTCTTCTGGCTTGATATTACCATTGGTGTAATAAATAACTTTCATTTTATTGTTAATAAATATTAAACTATTTTAACATAAAGATCAAAAAAAAACAAGAGAATATAAATATGAATAACCAGTATGATGAAAAGCTTATAAGAAATTTCCTATGATTCCTTTTAAGCGAGTTTTGAATTTTTGAAATGTCATGACATTGTTGATACGTTTATCAAGAAACGATAAAGTATCCGCAAAATCTTCTGAATAATCATTGATAAAAAAAAGTATCGTACTTAAGTACACTCCAGCTAATATTGCTCTTTTTGTATAGTAGTTAAAATCTGTTGATTGGTCATGAATGCCATACCAAATCGCGCTAATAGTTCTGTATAAAAGTTTACTAGAAAAATATGTATTTTTTGGTGATACAGAGAATAATAAAACATTTTTTAAAAGTTCTCTATAATTCGGTAGCTTAGCGTAGTTTGAAAGGCGTATTTGAATAGCTAACTTTATTCGTTCTCGTACCCTCATAACCTCTAAATTAGAATTTCTTAGTTCAGCCTCCATTGAGCTATTTAAGTTCTCTGCTATATGCTCCAAAGCACTATATATTCCACTTTGGAATTTGCAAAAGCTATTAGCCAGATTAAGGTCTGTGCACACCTTTAATAGGGTTTCATCGCTTATCCCTTCAAATGGAATAACCCTAATTAGCTTATCTATTATTAACTTTTGTTCCACAGTAGCATTATACTAAACAGCATGTGTGATTGTACCTGAGATTTTCAAACATTCTACAAAATGCTTCGCCGCGTTCTTCAAAATTTTTCCATTGATCAAAAGAAGCACACGCGGGAGAAAGTAATATTGTTACTTCTTCTGCGCTATTTAAGGCCTCTTCAAAAGCCAATCTGAACGCATCTTCTAGGTTGCAACATCTAACATAATCTACTTTATTCTCCATAGTGTTTGCAAAGGCTTCGGTTGATTCCCCAATAAGAAAAGCTTTTCTAATCCTTGTGAAATGCTTGCTTAATGATTCTATTCCACCTTTTTTGCTTCTTCCACCAACGATCCAATTTATGTTTTCATAAGATAAGATCGCCTTTTCGCTCGACTTTGCATTAGTTGCTTTGCTATCGTTCACGAAAAACACATTTCTTATTTTGCCAAGCAGTTCATTCCTATGCCTCAGTCCTGAAAAGGACTTGATTCCATTGATAATAGTGTTGCTATCTACTCCAAGTAGCTTACATACGGCATATGCGGCTGCTATGTTCTCTGCGTTGGATATTAGGTTTATTTTCACGTCGCTTACTGATAAGCTATGATTCTCTAGTTTTAACGAGATCTTCTGGATCCCAGTGCTCCTTTTGTCATCCAAGTAGCTGACACTGGGATCCAGATAATTTCGATCTATACCAGTAATCTGTTCACTATAATCAAGCAAATTGTTACCTGCCAATGATATTAGATCTCTTGCACCACCCTCTGTCATCTGAGTAGTTGGCAATGGTTTTTCTTTTCTGGATTCCAGCGTCACGCGCTGGAATGACATCGGGGAATATGTTACTGAGATTGGAATTTTGTTTCCAGTGAATTTGTTGAATATGTCAGCGGTAATCTCATTGTCACATCCTATTACGGCAACCTCACTACCGTTTATCAGTTTTAATTTAGCTGCTATGTAATTCTCCATACTTCCATGCCTATCTATGTGATCTGGTGTAATATTGAGCAGTGCTGAAATGTCCACGTTAATTTCATTCATCAACTCCAATTGAAAAGAGGAGAGTTCGATTACATAAATTTCTGCATCTCTTTCTAGATCCAAAACAGGAATGCCTAAATTTCCACCAATAGCTACTTTTTTCCCTGCAGATTTTAATATGTGTCCTATTAATGATGTAGTGGTTGATTTACCATTTGTTCCTGTGACGCCTATTACCTTCTGGTTTGTAGTTTTAGCTTCAAGAAATAGCTCAATATCTGATTTTATTTTGCAATCAAATCTCCTCGCAAGTTTTACTATCCAATGCGGCTCTGTTGGCACTCCAGGGCTTAAAACCAATGCACTGATCTCATGCCAATTATATTCCTTGGGATGAATAAAATTACATTTTTTATACATCATTTTTGCGTTTGCTATTTGCTCTTCATGATCATCCCATGCATATACTCTTGCACCACTCTTTATCAGAGCGTTAATGACGGATAAACCAGTTTTACCAAGACCAAAAACCGCGACGTTTTGATTTTTATATTTGTTTAGTTGCATTACTTATTCTGAAAAGATGTTATATAAGTTATTAATAGACTTAACCTAAAAAGTTTGCAAATGTTAATTGTTACCTGTAGAATATAGAGAAATTAGTAAGAATTTTAATAGGGAAATAATATGCCATCTGTTACTTTTGTTTTACCTGATGGGAGTAAGAAAAGCTATGAAGCTGCAGAGGGAGAAACTCTGCTTAATTTAGCCCACAGAAGTGATCCAGATCTGCTTGAAGGTGCATGTGAGGGCTCTCTTGCTTGTTCTACATGCCACGTGATTGTTGATCCAGAATTTTATGATGCTGTAGAAACGCATAATCCCATATCTGATGAGGAAAATGATATGTTAGACCTAGCTTTCGGCTTAACAGAAACGTCGAGGCTTGGATGCCAAATAAAAATCACAAAAGATATCGACGGTTTGTGCGTAACCGTGCCAAGAGGTACAAGAAACATATCATTAGATAAACAAGGAAATGATTAGCTATGCGTAAGATTTTTATCTATATTATCATCTCTTTACTTTTGTTTATTCCTGTAGCGTATAGTGGTTTTTGGTATTTTTCTGCATGTAAGGTAAAAAATCTTTTAGCTGAAACAATACTATACATTAACGACGAAAAGTTCGATATTTCACATGATTTTAGTGGATTTCCTTCTAACCTAATTTTTCGTGTGACAAACCCAAAATTTTCCAATGAGCAATTAACTATCTCATCTGATGCTTTATTGATAAAAAACAGATTATTCGATAAATCAGTATATATTTATACACCAAGTAATGAAGTTGATATTGCTGTTCATGGTGATGAGAAAAAGAATATAAAATGCCACACAAACGATAGCAGCCACTTTGTTGTTAGACTAAACGATTTACCATCTTCATTGCGATTCAACAAAAATAGTACCGTGATAGACTATATAGATACACTTCGTTACGAAGATTATGGATTAAAATGTGATGTTTTAGAAAATCAGCAAAGTGTTATAACTGAAGTGAATGATAAAAGCAATTACATTCAATTTCACCTCGATAAAGAACCAAGTGGAAATACTAAACTAGGATTTGATTTTTATACTTATCGGTATAAAAATACTGCAAGTCCTGAAAGTTACCTTAGTATCGACACTAAATTTGATTACGAATTTGTAAACCACATCTCAGCTTCCAGAATTAATTTCAACATAGAGAAATTTTTAATTCAAAGTAATAATTTTTCTCTTGCTGCAGATGGTGGAGTGCGAAATTATAATTTGGTTACGTCTTCATTTAAAGACAAAATCAACGTGGCTATATCAAATTATAAAGAATTAATCTCGTTTATGATTGGTGACTCAAAAACTTCAGATGCGTTTGAAAAATTAATGTCTTCCTTATCAGAAAAAACAACTGATGATGGCATTCAATTTTCAATAAAGTACGATGATGATGTAGGGTCAAGCTTTATTGGAAAGTTATCCACCACTGATTTTATGAACCAGCTCAGTAAAATAACCCAATTAACCAAGGATGAGAGCAGTAGTTAGTTTACTTTTCATATTGATATTCCACTCAGGCGTAAACGCTTTTACTCTGGATAATAAACTCAGAGATAAAAGCATGGAAAAACGAGCAACCAGTTTATTTGAAATAATAAGGTGTCCAATATGTTCTGGCGAATCATTGTCTGAATCTGGATCTCAGATCGCGTATGATATGCGAGAAGCAATTCGTAAAAAAATCAATGATGGATACACAGATGAAGAGATAATCTCAGAGTTAAAAAATTCTTACGGCAATTCAATTATAACTACCCCACCTAGCACTTACATTTTGTGGTTTATTCCACTTACAACTCTGCTTATTGGGTGTTTTTTAATACAAAGATACATCAATACAACCACTTAAACCTTTTATATATAGCTAAAGTAACTTAGATTTACCGACAACCGTCATCCCGCTGCTTGTTAGCGGGATCTATGCTAAGATACTGCGAATGAATCCACGGCTGTACGAACATTGCAATTTGCAGCCCTCTCTCGCTGTTCTAGTGCTTCCTTCTTCTGTCATCCCAGTGCCAAGATCCACAACTGTACGAACATTGTGATTTGAGAACAATCTCTGTCAGGAAGGGTGTCATTCCAGTGCTTGACACTGGAATTCAGCCTTTCCATAATCATCAAAACGTTGTATTTTAACATAAAACAGCTATTTTTATGCTCGCCAACTTAATAAAATTCCTGGATCCCAGTGTCAAGCACTGGAATGACACCATTTGCTGTGCAATTTACCTTCAAAAATGAATGTTCGTACAGCTATGGAATGAATCGCGGTATGACGTAGGGATTGCATTAGCTATAACTCTTTGATTTTCACTTTTCTTTTAACCTTGCAATGATATTTTCTTTGCCGATAAAAATTAATAATTTAGCAAGTTCTGGGCCTGTTTCTGTTCCTGTTAAAGCTAAACGCAACTGCGTAAATAGGTCTTTTGCCTTTATATCCACTGTTTGTCGAATGGCTTTGACCCACTCTGATAATGTGTTTTCATTACAATCACTTTGAGGCAATGCATTGAGCGCGATTTTTATGAGCTCCTTATCAAGAATCACAGGCTCTATATCGGATTTGCATATTTTCCACCACTTGGCCACCTCAGAAAACTTTTCTATATTGTTCCTTATAAAATACCAAAACTCTGAACCAATTTGATTTAAACGTTCTTGTACAATTTCAAATGACATTTGTTGCAGCACTTTGCTATTTAGCTTATACATTTCACTCAAGCTGAATTGTGCAGATGCTGAGCTAAATTTTTTAATATCAAATGAGTTAATTAAAGACTGTATGTCAACATGAGCTTCTATCGGATCAGATGTTCCAAGTTTTGCTAAATAGCTAGTTAGCGCCATTGGTTCAGTCTCATTCTCTCTTATGGACTTGATATCCAGCCCGCCTTTTCGTTTCGATATCTTGCTATCATCAAAATGTAGCAGAGAAAGGTGAGCAAATGTAGGGATTTTCGCTTTTAATGCTTTAATCATTTGGATCTGTACTGCTGTATTAGTTACATGATCTTCCCCGCGTACAACATGGGTTACATTAAAGTCAACGTCATCAATAACAGAAGGTAGCATGTATGTGTAAATTCCATCTTCTCTTTTTACCACAGGGTCGCTTATGCTACTGGTTGCAATATTTATTTCACCTTTAACTTCATCATTCCATTTAACAACTTCATTTCTATCCAACTTAAATCTAAAATGTGGTCTTCGTCCTTCTTGCTCATAACGAATTTTCTCTTGCTCAGTTAGAAGCAATGCACTTCTGTCATAAACAGGAGGAAGTCCTTGTTTTAATTGCAACTTTCGTTTAATGTCTAACTCTTCTCTTGTTTCATAGCATGCATAAATATGCCCTTCTTTTATTAATTGCAAGAACACCTCGTTATAGCGCTCAAAGCGCTCTGATTGCTTAAAACTTGCATCCCAATTGATACCAATCCATTTTAGGTCTTCTATGATATTATTTATATATTTGACATCTGAACGCTGAAGGTCAGTATCATCAAAACGGAGTAAAAATTTTCCATTTTGATTGCGTGTGTACATCCAACAAACCAAGGCAGTTCGTACGTTTCCTACGTGGAGGTAGCCAGTTGGGCTTGGAGCGAATCTTGTTAGCATTTAAACAGCAATATTGTTTACTCTAATTTATTTTAATTTTATATAAATATACTGCTAAAGCAAGTGTTCCTACTCTTCTTTCTTGGCTGATCCATAGTTAGCGTTAAAGAACTACGGCTTATTGGCATAGAAAAGGCTACTCAAGTATACCGAGCAGGAACCTAGTACGAAAACTCCTGTTGTGATTAAAAATACACTAAATCTTGGTTTGCACATGTTTCATTTTCTGCCATAAGAGACAATAATTCTGCGCTCTCATGGAGACTATTTGCACCAACTTCTAAGATATGAGATTTTGCTTCTGTAAGTTCACATTCAATCTTATCTATTTTCCCATTCAAATTTTTATGTGCATCTTTGATTAACTCATTCATTTTATCTTTTAAAAGTGCCCTTGCTTCTTTACTCTGTTCAGTAAGAAGATCATCTATTTTGTTTGTGATTTCAGGCTTTATAAGACTTTCAATTTTTTCTTCACTGTATTTTTTGACTGCTTCTTCTATCTGAGTCTTTATTTCTGGCTTCAGCAGATCTGCAACTTCTGGTCCTACATTTTTTACTGCTTTTTCAGCTGCATCTTTGGCTGCTTTTGTAGCATTTTCGTTAACAGACTTCAATATATTTTTTTCTATTTCCTGAGCTTTTTGGTTAGCTATTTTAATAGCTTTCTCTTCAGCTGAGTTTAGCATTTTTCCTTCAATTTTTTTTACTTCATCTTGAGCTGCTTTTCTAGCTTCTGCTTTTAAGTCGTCACCCATTTCGGCTATTACTTGACTCGCAGCTTCTTTTGCTGTTTTGCTTATACCCAGAATTTTATCAAACATTCCTGCACGATACACTTGAGATCTGAAGTTTGATTCGTCAGCCAAATTTTTGTAATTGTATTTTACCATAATATACTCCTTAATGAAAATAATATCAATATTAGCATAGTTACTTTTTAGAGCAGTAGTATAAATTTATAACGCCTTAAAAAAAAATTCATGACTTGATAACAAAGAGCATTATATTGGTATCATGACTAACTTAGAAAAGATGAGAAAAAAACTACAAGATCAAATTAATTATCATAATGTCTTGTATTATCAAAAAAGTAAGCCAGAGATAAGTGATGCTGAATATGATGAACTGAAGAAAAAGTTAGCTGAAATAGAGCCAGAAATTTATGCAACACAAGATAGTGTTGGTGCTCCACCTGATGAGAGGTTTTCTAAGGTGGAACATCAAGAACCTATGCTTTCCCTTGAGAATGCTTATGATGAACAAGGTGTAGAGAAATTTTTGTCTAAAATAAAGAGGTTTTTAATTGAAGACAAAATAGAGATATTATGTGAGCCAAAAATTGATGGGTTGTCGTTTTCTGCAATTTATGAGGATGGAAGATTTGTTAGAGCTGCAACTCGAGGCGACGGTTTTGTAGGGGAAGATGTCACTCACAATGTTGCAACAATAAAAGGCTTTCCTAAGTTTTTGCAAGGTGTGCAAGGTAGACTAGAAGTAAGAGGTGAAATATACATCAGTAACAGCGACTTTTTAAAGTTAAATGAAAACGATGAATTTGCCAATCCTCGAAATGCAGCTGCTGGTTCTCTAAAGCAATTGGATGCAAACATTACAGCAAGTAGACCACTTAGATATTTTGCTTATTCTTTGATTGGTGGAGCAGAGAAAAGTCAAAGTGAAATACTAAATAAGCTTGAGGTACTTGGTTTTTGCGTAAATGAGCATCAGTCCTTAACAAGTAGTTTGAATGGAATGCTGAAGTTCTATAACGAGATCTATAATTGTCGCTATAACTTGGATTATGATATTGATGGAATAGTCTATAAAGTAAATGATTTGGTACTACAAAATCGTCTAGGGAATACTCACAAAGCACCGCGCTCAGCACTTGCATACAAGTTTTCTGCGGTTTATGCAAAAACAAAGTTAAATAAGATATTTATACAAGTGGGCAGAACAGGGGTTTTAACTCCAGTTGCAGATTTAGTGCCAGTCAATGTTGGTGGGGTGCTAGTTAGTAGAGCAAGTCTGCATAACCAAGATGAGATAAAACGTAAAGACATAAGAGAGGGAGATATTGTAACAATCAAAAGGGCAGGGGATGTAATTCCCCAGATCGTTGAAGTAAGCAGAGATTCTCGTCTTCCAAATACACCTGAATTTGTGTTTCCTGAAGTATGCCCTGAATGTGGTAGTAAAGTACGTCAGGTTGAGGGAGAGGCTGCAGTAAGATGTCCTGAGGAATTTACCTGTAAAGCTCAAATAATAGAAAAACTAAAGCATTTTGTATCGAAAGATGCATTTGACATTGTTGGCCTTGGTGATAAGCAGATAGAGTTTTTTTACGACCTTGGTCTGATAAAACAAATCCATGATATTTTTACTTTAGAAGAAAGATTGGATGAATTTAATCTGGAAGAACAGCCTGGTTGGGGCAAGAAATCAATAGCTCATTTATTAAATGCTATACAAAGCAGAAAGGTAATAACTCTAGATAGGTTTATATTTTCTTTAGGTATTAGATTTATTGGCCAAGTTGCAGCAGAATTGCTTGCAGATTATTATGTTTCTTATGATAATTGGTATAATTCGATGATTGAACTGTCATCAGATAATACTGAGCTAGTAGGTATAGACGGCATAGGAAAAAAAGTAGCTGAATCTTTGGAATCATTTTTTTCTAAGGAACATAACATCAAAATGTTAAATGATCTTACTGCTTGTCTTCAAATTCTTCCTGTGAGCTCCAACTCTAGTAACTCTGTTTTAAATAATAAAATTATAGTGTTTACTGGTAAGCTACTTGCTATGAGTAGAGGAGAGGCAAAAGTAAGAGCCAAAACTCTAGGAGCAAAGGTCAGCTCACATCTTTCTTCTAAAACTGACTACCTAATTGCAGGAGAAAAACCAGGATCCAAATATAAAAAGGCAGTGGAATTAGGTGTAGAAATTTTAGATGAAGACCAGTGGCATAAAGTGATAAGTTTGGGAGTGTTCAAATGAAACTTGGATCTCAGTGTCCGCATAGCACTTACCTACCAAAACAATGGTTATGCAAGAGACTTTACTTGGATGTTTGATATAATAATTAAATTGTAAAGAATACTAGCATGAATGAAGTAATAACATTTGGTTGTCGTCTAAATTTTTACGAGAGTGAGTTAATCAAAGAAGCATTAAAAAAAGCAAAGAGAGAAAATGTTGTTGTGGTGCATAGCTGTGCAGTGACAAACGAAGCAGAACGCCAAGTAAAGCAAAAAATACGTAAGATCTATAAAAATGATCCAAGTAAAGAAATTATCGTAGTTGGCTGTGCTGTTCAGTTGGATCCTGAATCGTATAGTGATATTCCTGGTGTGAGTAAAGTGCTGGGTAATCAAGATAAGCTAAAAGCTGAAAATTACTTACTAAATGACGATAAAATCTTAGTCAGTGATAACCAAGTAGAACCTGTTCTAATTAATGGATTTGAAGATAAATCAAGGGCATTTATTGAAATTCAAAATGGTTGTAATCATAGCTGCACATTTTGCTCAATTACTGAGGCAAGAGGGAATAATCGATCTGTGCCAATAAACAGTATTATAGAGCAAATTAGAATCTTTATAGAAAATGGATATCAAGAAGTAGTGTTTACAGGTGTTGATATTACTGACTTTGGTACAGATTTGTTTGCTAAGCCATCACTTGGTTCAATGATTAGGAGAGTTTTAAAAGATATACCAGAGTTGAAGAGGCTAAGACTTTCCTCTATCGATGTTGCTGAGGTTGATAACGAATTAATGGATTTAATAGCTAATGAGTCAAGACTTATGCCTCATTTACATTTGAGTCTACAATCTGGTAATAATTTAATACTAAAGAGAATGAAGCGTCGTCACAACAGAGAACAAGTGATAGAATTTTGTCGTAAAATGAAGAGCTTGAGGCCTAATATAGTATTTGGTGCTGATATTATTGCTGGATTTCCAACAGAAACTGATGAAATGTTTCAGGATACAGTTGATTTACTGAAAAAAACAAATATAGTTTACCTACATGCTTTTCCATATTCAGAGCGGAAAAATACACCTGCTGCACGAATGCCACAAGTACCAGAGAATGTGCGTAAAGAACGAGTAAAAAATTTAAGAGAAATGAATAGAGAAATGATGAGTAGCTTTTATCAATCTTTGATAGGCACTGAACAAAGTGTTCTGGTTGAGCAAAATAATGTCGGTAGAACAGAAAATTTTGCATTAGTAAAGCTTGAATCAAAAGCTCAAGCCAAGAGTATTGTGAAAGTTAATGTTAAAGGAGTGGAAAATAATTATCTAATTGGAAGTATTGTAAGTAAATATGATACAAATAAAGTAATATAGAAGATCTCGGTTTATCAAGGTTTCTTATTAACAACTGTATTTTTTATATCAATTTATTTTTTCGGTTTGACACACTTCTTTGAACATTTTCGTTAGCTTAAGGCTTTTACTCGTGACAACCACTGTGCCTGCGATCTTGTCGTGCCAAGTTTGACAGCGTTTATCGAAATTTGCCCATAAAAAGCCCAAGAATAATGGTGTAACTGATAACATAAAGGAAAAAAATCTCTTGGTTGCTTGTCTCAAAGTTATCTTTTCAAAAGTTTGTGCATCCACAACTCTAAGCCCAAGTAGTAATTTTCCGGGTGTAGCAGCAAACCTTACCCACATATATGTAACATAGCAAAAGAGCATAATGCATTGGACTATTTGATTTAGGATCCACAGTTTACCAAGTCTACTCTGCATTGTCTTTTCTTCTGCAGACAGTGGCACTTGCGTTTGGTATTTTGCAGCAATTTGACTTAATTCCTCTGAGTTTATAAAGAGCTGATTTAAGGCTTGGCTGCAAAACTGCAAGAACAAAACGATAATAATTAAATCAAGCAATACTGATATATAGCGCCTGAGGCCTGTTACATAACATATTCCATTTTCATCTTTCTTTACCTTTTGAATAACATTTATAGAAGAAAAAATAGAGAATAAACGATCAAAAAATTTATGTAACATATATACACTTTCCAATATTTAACGTGCCCCTGGCCGGACTTGAACCAGCACGCTTTTGCAAGCAGCAGATTTTGAGTCTGCCGTGTCTACCATTCCACCACAGGGGCATTAAGTTTTAATGCTATAGGCAACACGGAATTAGTCAAATTTTATATGTCTTTCAAATAAGGACTAAATATTCTACAATAATCAACAGTTACTCTCAAAACTTAAAATGAATGAATTAGCTAGTCTCTTGGGTTCAAGAAGTGTAGACAAGGAAATATGTAAATTACCGCATAATTTAGAAGCTGAACAGATGCTTATTGGTGCAATGATCCGTGATAATAGAATCTGTGATGCAGTTGAAGACACAATCACAGCAGAAAATTTCTATGATCCATTACATCAAAGTATTTTTACGCAAATATCCAAAACCAGAAAACATGGCATAGTTGCTAATGAACTGAGCCTTAAAATGTTTTTTGAAAACGACCAAGCATTTACCGAATGTGGTGGGGTAGAGTACTTAGCAAAGCTTGCAGCGAAGGCAAGTATTGCACTCGATATCTACGGTTTGACTAGAATAATCCGTGATACTTACTTAAGGAGATGTTTAATTAAGCTCGGGCAAGAAATAGTTGGTGATAGCTACAACTACGACATTGAAAATCCTGCACAGGCGCAAATTGAACAAGCAATGACAAAATTGTTCAATTTGGCAGTAAAAAAACAAGGTGAGAAAACATATATCAAACTTGCAAGTTCAGTTAAAGGCGTGGTTGAGAAAATCAGCATGCTAAAAAACAATCCAGAAGCGCTAGGTATTACAACCGGACTTCAAGATCTAAATCAGCTTCTTGGTGGTTTGCAGAAATCTGACCTATTAATTCTAGCTGCAAGGCCTTCTATGGGTAAAACAGCATTGGCGCTAAACATTGCACTTAATGCTTGTAAGATGTTGCAAAAAAGAGCAGATAAACAACACTATGTAGCGTTCTTTTCACTTGAAATGTCAGCAGAACAATTAACGGCAAGATTGATTACTATAGATTCAGGAATTAGTTATTATAAAGCATTAACTGGGAGAATTAGTGATTTTGAATTGCATGAATTTATCAATACTAGTACAGAGTTATCTGAATTACCTTTCCTAATAGATGATACTCCTGCGCTGTCAATTAGTGCTCTTCGTACTAGAATACGTTTGTTATATCAATTATATAATGTAGAAGTGGTATTTATTGATTATTTGCAGCTAATTAGAGGAACAACAAAAAGGAGTAATGAAAATAGAGTGCAAGAAATCTCGGAAGTGACGCAGGGCTTGAAAGCAATTGCAAAGGAGCTAAATATTCCCATTGTTGCACTATCACAGCTTTCTCGTTCTGTTGAGCAGAGAGACGATAAAAAACCACAACTTTCTGATTTACGCGATTCAGGGAGCATAGAGCAAGACGCAGATATAGTAATGTTTCTCTATAGAGAAGAGTATTATGAACTAAGAAAACAGCCAAGTGAAGGAAGCAATAAACATCGAGAATGGCAAGAGAAAATGGAAAAAATTAGAAACATTGCAGAGCTCGTTATTGCAAAGCAGAGAAATGGGCCAATTGGCAGTGTGAAGCTATATTTTGACTCTAACAGAGGTGCATTCAAAGATTACACGGAAAGGCATAGTTCATAGCTTGGCAGCAATCTTCTTGTTCCCAAGTTCATTGATTATTTTTTTTATGTAAAGATAGCTTGACAATTTCTTAAAAATCCTTTTATAATGGTATTATATTTTATAATACGTGAGATGATGAATAAAAACAATGTACCCTATTATATAGCTGGAACTCTGGCTACTTTCACTTTATTAGCATCTGGAGTGTTTGCTGCAGCTCCTTATATTGGTTTCTTAGCTCCAGTTGCAGCATTAAGTGTTGGCCTACCATTTATTATTGGTGGTGCTGTATTTTCTGCTGTGGCTATTGTACTTTCGTGTAAAGCAATTAGTAAGAACAAAACAATTTCTGAGAAAGTAAAAGAGATAGAAGGTAAAGACAAAACTATTTTTGAGAAAGAAGTTCAGCTTGCTGATGAAAAAAGTAAAGTAGAAGCTAAAGATAAAATAATTTCTGAGAAAGAAGCTACAGTACAGGCTCAAAAGCAAACCATTTCTGAGTTAGAAGCTAAGATACAAACTCAAAAGCAAACCATTTCTGGGCAAAATGACCAACTGACTGAAAAAGATGCTGTAGTACAAACTCAAAAGCAAACCATTTCTGAGCAAAAAACTCAACTAGCTAAAAAAAATAAAAAGATAGAAGAAGACAAATTAAAAGTGGCAATTGCTGATGGCACTGTTCAGCTTGCAAAAGGAACAGTTAATGGTGCTGTTTGGTTTGCAAAAGGAGCAGTTAATGGTGTTTTGTATTCTGGCAAATATGTTAAGCGTGGTTTAGAAGAATTTAAACCATATATAGCATGTAAAGAAGTAGTTACAACTGTAAAAGAAGCGTACAATAGTGGGCGCATTCCTAGTATTATTCAGCGGCGCCGTAGTGATGTTGTGAATGACTTAAAAAATGTCGTAGGTAGTATGAAAAATGCTTGTGGCACATCAATTAATAGTGTTATACCAATTCTCATTATTAGGAGGACAAATAGGAGACATTGCAGAGTTGTTTAATTATGGAGTGGGTAAGAGAGGTAACAAATTTACACAAAGTGCGCTCAAGCAGGGTAATTGTATCGTATATTTTATTGCACAAAATGTTCTGTTTTATATATAACCAAAACCTCTCAACAGGATTGAGCTCAGGTGAGTATGGAGGTAGGTATATAATATCGATATTTTTAGGTACCTTTAAATTTTTTGACCTATGCCAACTAGCACAGTCCATAACGAGAAAAGTCTCTCGTATTCCTAGATATTGCGACATCTGCTCAAGAAATATATTCATGCAATCAGTGTTGACATTTGGTGCAAACAAGCTAGAACTCTCTCCATTTCTAGGATTAACCGCACTATAGAGATAGAAATTTTGCCTACCTAATTTTATTTTAACCTGTGTCCTAATGCCTTTTTTAAACCACCCATGTCCAATTTTTGAATGTGTGCCAAACCGAGACTCATCAAAGAAAAATAGCTCTTTTTCTGGATATTTGCCAATAGTTTCGTTGAGATTTTTTTTTAAACTCCTCTTGTTTGCTTTTATCTTGACCATTATGAACTGGTCTTGGAGTAATATATGAGAATTTCATTCTTTGCATATTACGGTGTACTGTGGACTTACTGATATCCAAACCAAATCTTTCCTGGATTTTTATTCTCATTTCTTTAATGGTGATATTAGGATTGTCTTGTATCCATGCTTCAACTTGTTCACGCTGACTTTGATCCAATCTAGTTTTTCTACGACGTTGAGGTGGAGCAAACAATTTTTCCTCTCTGTTAAATTTTAGGTGCTTTATCCACTCAGTCAGTGCAGTTCTTGAAATGCAACATATCTTTGCTACCGCTGTTATGCTGTGCTTTTTTGCTGCAATTACAGCATTTAGTTTTTTTGTAACGTATGCGTTATTTCTTACTTTCTTCAGCATTGCTTTTGCCGATTCCACTACTTTTTCATCCAATAATTTTGATCTTAATGCCATTTATACCTCGCTATTACACTTAGTTTAGTATGGCTTTTTTTCCATTGTTGTCTATCTGTTTGTTCTGCAGTGAGAATTGGTATTAGAAGCAGCTCGTGCAGTAGACGTGATACTAAGGTTTCTAGTCCGGAAGAGCAGTTTAAGCGTGAATATGGATCTAAACTTAGTATGCAAGAACTCACTCCTTTGGATTATTTAGATCCTGCAGTTCCTTCCAGTGAGCAAAAGCAACGAGCTAATAGTTTGGATTATTTAAATTTGGATTATTTAAATATTGATAACGTTCCTAAGCATTTAAGTATTGATGCTGCTAAAGAGTATTTAATGAGTCTTTCTGAGGATCAGGAGATATTTTATGATGCAGAATCTGGTGATGAAAAAGATACTAAGATTTCTAGCCTGAAAGAGCAGTTGGATGAAAACAGTAAAGCAAAAGTTCCGTCAAGAATTTCTGATTTATGTGAGTCAGTAAAAGGGAAGTTTACCACCTTTTGGAGTGGGGTACAAAGTATTTATAGTAAAAATGTTTGTAATAGTTGTGTACTAGGTACTAATCTGTTGCATGCTCAACATAAAAACACCTTGGCTGATGTACGACAAGAATGGGTTATAAATAAAGAAGCTCAAAAGCCAGAAGAGCAAGCAGACCAAAAGCCAAATCTTCAAGGGGACAACAGCATAAACAATACGGAAGAAGGCGGTAAAAATAAAAGAAGTGGAGCCGCAAGAAGAAAAAGAAAACAAGCACAAGTAGAACAACCTATAGTGTATGCAGTTAGAACAAGTAATAAATATGATTTGTTATCACCTGAATACTTCCTTGGTTAAACATCAACCCTCAAAAAAACCGGCGTAGGTTTAGGCAATGTTATGCCTGAACTTACGCACGCGTCGCACAAAGATTTTAAATCTCGTTGTTCTTTCGGAATTTGCAGTTGATTTAGTATCATCTCTGCTGACTTGGGAACGATTGGCTGCAATAAAATGCCTATTATCCTGATATATTCCAGTAACTTGTAAATTACTAAATTCATGCGCTCTCTGTCAGTTTTGCTCAATGTCCAGGGTGCACTTTTGTCTATATAAGCATTGGCTTCTGAAGAGATGTTGATAATTAGAAGTATAATCTGGTTAAATTCATACTTTGACAGATGGTCCATCACTTGACCTAGTATAGCTTTGCAACCTGGAAGACTTTCTTCACCTTTAAGTAGGCTTTGATCGATTGTTGGTACAATTCCAGAACATTGCTTGTGTAAAAATGAAATTGTTCTTTGTACTAAATTGCCTATGTTGTTTGCCAGTTCTGAATTTATCCGGCTGATCATATTTTTCTTACTAAAGTTGCCATCTTGGCCGAAGCTTGCTTCCCTGAGGAGAAAATAGCGTAGCTGATCAACACCAAACTCTTGAGCGAGGCCAATTGGATCTATGACATTACCAAGGGACTTGGATATTTTCTCTCCCTCGTTCAACCACCAACCATGAACTGCAATTTGTTTTGGCAGTGGCAGGTCTGCTGCAAGGAGAATCGCTGGCCAATATACAGCATGAAAGCGCAATATGTCTTTACCGATTACATGAACGTTGAAAGAGTTGTCAGCTAGGTTTGCAGCGCTTGACACTGGAATCTGCGTTTTCCCTTGGTTTGGTGTCATTCCAGTGCTTGACACTGGAATCTGTGTTTCTGGTTCTGCCCAAAACCTCTTATATTCCTCACCTTCAGTACTAGGGAAACCTATTGATGTAAGATAATTGGTTAATGCATCTATCCAGACATAGATTACGTGTTTGTCATTACCTGGTACTTTTATTCCCCAGTTAAAACTAGTGCGAGAGATTGAGAGGTCAATGAGCCCTGATCTTACAAACGATATCACTTCATTTCTTCTGCTCTCAGGAAAGATAAAACTTGGCTGATTTTTATAGAGTTCCAGTAATTTTTCTTGCCAGTTTGATAAGCGAAAAAAGTAACTCTCTTCTTTTATCCACTGGACCTCAGCACCTGTTGGTGCTTTGCCATCTATCAGCTCTGACTCCTGATAAAATGCTTCATCACGAACTGAATACCAACCCGAATAGGAATCCAAATATATTTGTCCTCTCTCTTCAAGTCTATTCCATAAAGCTACCACTGCTTTTTTGTGACGTTCCTCCGTAGTGCGAATAAAATCGTCATACTCAAAATTCATGAACTCAGCTAATTCTTTAAATGAAACGCTCACTTCATCTGTAAATTCTTTCGGCTGCATTCCCTTTGCTTTAGCTGCTTTTTCGATTTTTTGCCCATGCTCATCTGTACCGGTAGTAAATTTGACATTTTTCCCAGCTAGTTTCATAAATCTAGCTGTAACATCACAGATGAGAGAAGTATATGCATGCCCGATATGCGGCTTGTCATTTACATAATATATTGGCGTGGTGATGTAAAAGTTCTCAGATTTATCCATACTTAAGTACCTAGAGTTCTAATGCTACTTATGTTGGCAAGAGAAATCAATCTTTCTGTACAGACCTGTGTAAAACTCTCTGTAATTCTATAAATCTTACTGTCACCCGAATAGCTAATCCCAGTAGCGTGAGGTTGTCATCCGAGTAGCTGACACTGGGATCCAGCTAAGTTGGTAAGCATAAAAGTAGCCGTTTTATGTTAAAATACTACGTTTTGATGATTATGAAAAAACTGGATTCCAGTGTCAAGCACTGGAATGACACCGTCTTGGATCCAAGTAGTCAAGCTACTCGGATGACATTAGAACCGTCTCAAACTACAATGTTTCCACAAAGTATATAATTAACATCCACGCCTTTAGTTAAATTCCACTCGCGTTTTATTACGTTGTACTCCATGCCAGCCATGTTTTGTAATGTTACATTATTTTCTCTTAAGTGATTTGCAATTTCTGACGGCTTGAGAAATTTATTCCAATTGTGTGTGCCTTTTGGCAGCCAGTTTAATATGTACTCTGCACCAACTATTGCAAGACAGAAGGATTTGATAGTTCTATTTATTGTGGATATAAAGATTAGCCCTTCTGGTTTAAGCAGTTCTACTGCTCTTCTCATAAAGAATTCTAAATTATCTACATGCTCAACTACTTCCATCAACAGAACCACATCGTACTTCTTGTCATTGCTTAGCTCTTCGATGCTGGTGTGCGTGTATTCTATATTAAGCCCTACTTTTTTCGCATGTGATTGTGCCACTTTTATATTTTCCTCACACACATCTATTCCCACAACGTTAATGCCAACACGTGCCATTGACTCTGACAAAATACCACCACCACAACCAACATCAAGCAATGA
The DNA here is from genome assembly GCF_936270435.1 of Wolbachia endosymbiont of Oedothorax gibbosus. Taxonomy (NCBI): domain Bacteria; kingdom Pseudomonadati; phylum Pseudomonadota; class Alphaproteobacteria; order Rickettsiales; family Anaplasmataceae; genus Wolbachia; species Wolbachia endosymbiont of Oedothorax gibbosus. The sequence continues at coordinate 938,558 of NZ_OW370567.1, read as the reverse complement.
TAATTCCTTTAAATCGCATTTTTTTAACTCTTTTATTTTCTCGATAATGTAAGATACTCTCACAGGATTCATCATGTGCAATGGTCTGAATTTGCCGTTCTCATCCCACCATTGGCCTGCCATTTTAGCGAATTTTGATATTTCATCTTCGTTATAAGTTTTTGTTTTTTTTTTCTTAGAGGTTATATTGCTGAGTTTATCAAGGCGTTTTTTATGTCTGCTTTCTTTTGAAAATTCTGTTTCAAGGAATTGTTTGACTATGTCTTTTGCTAATCCACTCGCAGTAAATCCTGCACCAAGACACAGTACATTTGCGTTGCCATGCTCGCGAGCTAATTTTGCGATCTCAACACTATTGCATAAAGCAGCGTAGATTCCTTCAAAACGATTTGCCACAGTACTCATGCCCAAACCTGTACCACAAATTAATATCCCATAATTTGCTTTTTTGCTTGTTATATCTTCTACAACTTCAGCAGCATAGTCTGGATAATCCACGCACTTTTGCTGAGCAGTGCAGCCTTGATCTACCACTGTGTAACCTAGGGCTTCTAGGTAGGATTTTATTTCTGATTTTAATTCATAACCAGCATGATCTGAGGCAATTGATATTACATCTAACATATAAGAACATTTTATATGGGTTTGAACTTTCTGTCAAGTCATTCAATGCTTCTGACCTTTTGGGAGTTCTAAAGCTTGAAATAAATTTTGAGTCAGATGTGCATAAATTCTATATAATTTTTATCCTACTACTAATTCAATAAGATGGATCACATAGATATTATAAAATCAAAATTATTATTATCTGACATAGTAGGTAAAAAAGTCAGGCTAATAAAAAGAGGAGATAGTTTTGTTGGGCTCTGTCCATTTCATAACGAAAAAACCCCATCTTTTTCGGTGAGCAATACTAAGGGGTTATATTACTGTTTTGGTTGCTTAGCTAGTGGTGATGCATTTGAATTTATTTCACAAACTGAAGGATTAAGCTTTAAAGAAGCATTGGAAAGATTAGCATCGGTTACAGGTGTTGAACTGCCCAAAAGTCTTAGTATTACAAAAGAGGACAATAAACTATTTTTAGCGCTTGATTTAGCTGCAAATTGGTTTGCAGAAAAAAATCAAGGTGTTGTAGATTATTTAAAGCAGCGTAAGATTTCACCTGAAATCATAGATAAATTTAAGATAGGTTATGCACCAAGCTCTGGTTTGAAAGAATATTTGAACTTCTCAGGTATTAAAGACGAGATTTTGATCGATGTTGGTTTAATAAACAAAAATTTTCGTGATTATTTTTATGACCGGCTGATATTTCCTATACAGAGCATTGCAGGGAGAGTTATTGGTTTTGGTGGACGTGCGCTGAGCTTTGAGCAACAGCCAAAATATTTAAACAGCCCAGAGAGTCAGCTCTTCAAGAAGAGAGAGAATTTATACGGATTAAACTTTGCTTTAAGCGAAATACGTAAAAAACAGCACATACTTGTTGTTGAAGGGTATATGGACGTGATAGCGCTACATCAAGCAGGAATTAGTAATGCAGTTGCTCCGCTTGGCACTGCAATTTCTGCAGAACAGATAAAAAATCTATGGAGATTTGCTAAAGAAATCTCCATCTGCATGGATGGCGATAGTGCTGGACGTCATGCTGCTACTCGAGTTGCAGAACTTGCTCTGCCAATATTAGAGCCTGGATACACGTTAAAGTTTGTGACTTTGCCGAGTAATAAAGATCCATACGATATATGTAACGAACTGGAATACAAGAAAGAAGACGTATTGACTGCTCTTGACCATTCAACAAAACTGCATTCTGAATATTTATGGCATCACATAATCGATAGCAATTTGCAAAATTATGAAAAACTTGCTCCGGAAAAATATTCAATTCTTGAGCACAAGTTCATGGAATATGTAAATACTATTAGCAACAGCAGTATTAGAAGGTATTATAGAGATTATTTTTACAATAAGGCTAGTGAACTAAGAAATAGCTTCAAAAAACAGATTTTTAATAGTAAAACTAGAGCAACAAAAGGTGAGTATCTTCACAACAAATCTCCAGAGCTAATTGAGGCAGAGCAAAATCAGGCCATAATTTTGCGTATAGCCGTAGAATTTCCTGAAATCTTGAACCGTCCTATATTTTTTGAGCAATTTTCTCATTTTGAATTTACTAATGAGATGAAAAGACTGCAACAGCGTATAATTGATGCAATAAGTAACAAAAGCGAACTCAATAAAGAGCAAGAATTGAAACAGTGTAACGTTATAAAGTATGTATTTGAAAAAACTAGCATACTAAATAGCCAACTGAACGAGAGAAAATCTGCAGAAATTGTATGGAATAATATAGTGTTACTAAAAGAATTAAATGCATTACGAAAAGAAAGAACCGAAGCGAGGCTGAGCGGTAATCTTGACTTAGAAGAAAGGTTGATAGAACAAATAAAGCAAATAGAAAGTAATATACAAGAAATGCAAATGGAGTTTATTCAAAAATAGGCTGCTATAGTTATATTATACAATTTATTTCAGAAGATATTATACAAAAACTTCCTTGACAAACTCCGCCAGCCTACTTATCATGGTACTGAAGGTATTCAGTTATCTTCATCTGTGCAGATTAAACAGCAAGAAAACAACGTAGTTGGCGTCTTATTTTTAATTTTTTGCACTATGTGCACCTTATGTCTTCACAGTATTGCTAGCTATATAAGCTGAAACGCGCTGTTTAAGACAGTATAGTACGTCAATTTGCAGGATTAGGAAGTGAACACTAATTACCACGGGGTTTCTTTTGCCTTTTTTTCTGCTTAGTAAATTTCTTAAACATTTTAGCTAAGGTGAGTTGCACTTAAAAGCAGCTAAATTGCAGTGTTTAGAATAAAAAACGCCAGTATTTTGAAGTACATATAAATAACTAGTTAACTACGGGGCTTCTTTTGCCTTTTTTTTCATTTGGTAAATTTCTTAAATATTTATAGCTAAACGACAATCGTCATCCCGCTGCTTGTTAGCGGGATCTATGCTAAGGAGATACCGCGGCGGTATGACGGGTTAAGTAGGGTGTCATTCCAGTGCTCCTTTTTTTGTCATCCGAGTAGCTGACACTGGGATCTAGCCTTTATTATTTGGTTGTCTTCTGGATTCCAGTGTCAGCTACTTTCATGACATCATCATAAAGTAAACCAGTGTCACGCACTGGGATGACAGAAGAAGGTGCTGGGATGACAGGGGAGTTGAATGGCAACGAATTGGAAGAAAATGTTTATGACTAATTTTTAGATCAAACATGGAATTTTGACAAACTTAACTTTTTTGTGAGATGGTTCAGCAATAATAAATAAATTGAGAGGAAAGGTTGTGGCAATAAAAAAGGAAAAGTTTTTTGAAATAATACGCAATGTGAGTGAGAGTGAAGGTTTGAATAAGGATAATTTGCTTGAAAGAATAGGAAGTGAGCTAAAAGGTATAAACCCAGGAGCATATAGCACTTATAACAATTTGAAGATAGATAAGCTATTCATGATACAAGATTCAGACAAAACTGTAAATTGTATGTTGTTACATCTTGCTGTGGAATGTAACAGTGTACCAATAGTAAAACTCCTACTAGAAAAGAAAGTAAAAGTTGATGAACAAATATCGGGTGATGTTAATTCTAAATTCACTGCTTTGCACATTGCTGCTTCGCATGGTCATCAAGAGATAGTTCAGCTTTTATTAGATGCTAACGCAAATCCTTCACTAAAAGATAGTCAAGGCCGAACTCCAAGGGATATTGTCGGCGATGTAGAAGGTAAAAAGGCTATAATAAAAATGTTAGAGGAAGGAGAACAACGTTATGCTGAGGCAAGAGCTGCGAGAAGACAAAATAGACAAGGCACTTTACCGCAGCCTAATAATAAAACTACAGGAAATTTAGCTGTGAACGGAAATAACACAACTGCTGCAGTGCAAGCATGGAATGCAAGAGATCAGAAAAAGAACAACGGAACTACACTAAACAGCAGAGAAATCTATGTACAAGATGAGGATGAACAGACTTCTTCAAACTCAATCATTAATGAAAACAATATAAACAAAGTAGATGATACATTAGAAAGAGAACAGGCTATAAGAGAAAGAGATGCTGTGGAGCAAAAGTTGCAAGAGGCAGAACAACGATTTGCCAATAATCGGAAGCGCATAGAACAACCCGGTCATAATCAACATTCGGAACAATACGGTGCTACATATAATGGTGAACAGACCTTTTTAAATAAAAGTAATAGTGACGATAGTGGAATATATTTTGATGCAGATGAATCTGAAGCTTTAGGCCAATCTATATTAGAAGATGGAGAAGACATTGATGCACAGGATGAAAATGGATTGACTTTTTTACATCGTGCTGCTGCAAACAACAATGAAGAATCAGTGAAACTTTTTGTAACACGTGGAGCAAAAGTTGATGTACAGGATAAAGATGAACTGACCCCTTTACATTATGCTGCTGCAAACAACAATGAAGAATCAGTGAAACTTTTTGTAACACGTGGAGCAAAAGTTGATGTACAGGATAAAGATGAACTGACCCCTTTACATTATGCTGCTACATATGGTTATGTAGAGATTGCAGAATATCTAAGAACCTGTTCATAATCTTTTAAGGAGTAAAGAAGTGAAAGCAAGAACGACCATTTGTAAGCTAGTGTTGAGTTTCCGCTCGCAATTTTTCCACAAACGCCTACATTTTTCCAACCAAGCAAAAGAGCGCTCAACAACCCATCTCTTTGGCAGTACAACAAAGGTGTGTAATTCACTTCGCTTTATTACTTCGACCGTCGAACCAATAGTTGCTTTTATTTGTGTTGCAAAATTTTCTCCAGTGTAGCCTGCATCAACAAGTATATTTTTAACTTCAGAGAGTTTTTCTTTAGCATTTTCGACCATTTTCATGGCACTGCTGCGGTCGGTTGCTTCTGCCGTTGTTACATAAATCGCGTGTGGTAAACCTTGTGTATCTACTGCAATATGGCGCTTTATTCCTGAAATTTTTTTACCTGCATCGTAGCCCTTATTTTCAGCAGTATCTGCATTTTTTACGCTCTGAGCATCAATTATACAAAAACTAGTTCTTTCTTTCCGACCATTGCTGATACGTGTCTCTCCAACTAATTTTTTTTAATACACGCTCCAAAGTACTTTCTGTATCTTCGCTTGGTTTTTCACTCCATTTTTTAAAATATTCGTAACAACTTCGCCATTTTGGAAAATCTTTTGGCAGCATTCTCCACTGACAGGCACTTTTTAGGACGTACAGCACTGCACAAAATACATCATACAAATCAAGTTTTCTTGGTTTTGTTTTCTTCCTACTACTCTCCAGAATTGATCTGATTTTTTCAAATTGTTCTCGACTTATGTCACTTGGGTATAAATTTCTCATATATCCTTATTCATATACATCATCTCATAGTTTATCACTTTTTTGAGATTATGAACAGGTTCTTAGAAAAAACGCAAAAGGAACTAGAAGAATCAAAAAGTTGCATAGCTGGACATGAGACTAAGTTGAAAGAATTCAATAAAGAGAATGAATCACTAAAACAAAAAATAAAAAGTCTGGAGAATGAAAACACACCACTTAAGAGTGAACTGGGCAAAACTAAAACAAATGAAGTGTCGCTAGAAAAAGTAGAAAAAAGACAATTTTCCCCAAAAGTTGCCTATGCGAGCCTTGCAGCTATGTTAGCAGTAGGTGCTGCTCTTAGTATTGCTTCCGGATTGTCTGCTCTATTAATAGTTGCAGCTTCTGTAGTATCTGCACTGATAGCCGGTGGCATTACATACGCAATATCAAAACCCATCGCTCCTGACACTGAATTGAAAGAAGTGGATATTCAAGGTTCAGCGCAACATGGTGTTTGTAAAACTTGATTTGTAGCAATTTAGTTTCACCTTTTATTAAAATATTAAGATCTTGTGATCGAGCATAGAGTGACAGAAGCAGGCTTCGTTAGCTGTAGATTAAATGTAGTATATAGACAAATTTAACCTCTTTATGAAACTATGCAGTAGTGAAATCAAAAAAAATTAATGATAATAAAACCGAAAGTACAAGTATGGAATAAAAGTAGCAATAAAGCTACAACAAACAAAGATCAACCTAAATTAACAAATGATATAATTAAACACAAAAATGGACTTACTCCTTTATATATCGCCGTCAAACGTGGTTACGTAAAGGTAGTAAAACGTCCAATAAAAAACAGAGTAAATGTCAAAGTACAAGATAAAGATGCATTTTTCGCTCTTTTACGTGAAACTGCTTCACGTAATATTTTAGGTGTGGTAAAGCGTTTAATAAAAAGCGGAGTAGGCATCGAAATAAAAGATCAAGATGGATTTACTCCTTTGCATATTGTTGCTGCACGTAACAGTGAAAAAGCAATAAAGTATTTATTAGAAAATGGAGCAGAACTTGAAGCACGAGATAAAAATGGATGTACTCCTCTACATTCTGCTATTATGTCTGGTTGTGCCAAAGGAGTGAAGTACCTAGTAGAAAGTGGAGCAAACCTTGAAGCACAAGATAAAGATGGATTAGATTATTTATTTCTTGCTAAGTGCAGTCAGAACGACAAAATAATAAAACTTTTGGAAGAAAAAATTAAGAATAAAAAGGACTTAAGTAAGGGTGAATCAGAAAAAATGAAAAGTCAGCATTCTCAAACAAATGAAGTATCACTAGAAAAAGTAGGAAAAAGACAATTTTCCCCAAAAGTTGTCTATACGAGCCTTGCAGCTATGTTAGTAGTAGGTGCTGCTCTTAGTATTGCTTTCGGATTGTTTGTTCTATTAATAGTTGCAGCTTCTGTGGTATCTGCACTGATAGCAGGTGGCATTACATACACAATATCAAAACCCATCGCTCCTGACACTGAATTGAAAGAAGTGGATATTCAAGGTTCAGCACAACGGTGTTTGTAAAATTTAATTTGTACACTTGCTATAGATTCCAGCGCGTAACGCTGGAATCTAGTAAAAAGTATTTGTAAGTTACACAGTAGTGTGAATTTTTTACTTCGGTAGTTTTTCATTGTCATTATAATCATAATAGTAGTTGAGTTTAATTGATATGAAAACTTTTACGAAAAGCTCTAAGAGTAAGGGAAAAAAGCTAGAGGAGTTTGATAAGGAAATTGAAGATATAACAACTATAGCTCAAGATAAATTTGCACATGAACTTGAAAATATCGCATATGATAGTGTGCAAAAATTTCGCAGTCTGCTTGCTAAAGAGTTAAACTCCGTCTTCAATAATATTCATTCTCAAAATGTCAATCTACTAAAATCCAGCCTAGTTGAATATGCTATAAGTGCAAATTTTATCAATAAAAAAGGAGAAACAGCTTTAATACGTTCTCTTCTCAATATGTTCGTACGGTAAAGCACTCAGAGTTGCTGCTGCAACTTAATATTGAATACAAACTGCATAGCTAAAGTAAGTAAGATTTGCCCCACGCTGTCACGAGGTAAACCTTACTTATTCTAGCTATATACAAAAAAGGAGGGTTATTATGTCAATAAGATCTACTTCACCAAGAATACATGTGCAACGTAAATCTAAGCCTGAATCTTTTCCAGTTACTTTAGAAGAGGTTAAATCTTTTTTACGCATTGAGAACGATCAAGATGATAAGTTGATTTCAGATCTAATTTTTATGGCAACTGATTATGCTGAGTGGCATATGGAAAAGTCACTGGTGAAACAAACATGGCAAGTTTCATATGAAGATTATGTACCTCGTAGGATCTATTTAAGCTATGGCCCTGTGAGTAAGATAGTATTGGCTACTGCAATGATGTCTAAAGGTCAAGAGAAGAGAACACTTAAGTATTATTTTAGTGATGTAGGAAGCTACGTTGAATTTTTCAATTACTTAAATGCAATAAGAGTTGATGTTGTATACGAAGCTGGTTATGACAATGTTCCTGAGCAGATAAAACTCGGTATTATGCGGCATGTTTCTGCTATTTACAAAGATCGTGAATCGGGGGTAAGTAGCCATTTGTCTGAAGTGAAGAAGGTGTATTCTCCATTTCGCGAACTGCGAGTTGTTTTGTAGCTCTTTCTTGTCATCCAAGAACTTATCTGTACGAACATTGCGATTTGGGCCCACCAGAAGGGTGTCATGAAAGTAGCTGACACTGGTTCCTTTATGATGGTGTCATCCCAGTCTGGGATCCAGGTCGCTAACAAGCAAACTAGCATAGAAAATGGTTACAACGTTTTTGATGAGATTGCGGGAAGGCTGGATTCCAGTGTCAAGCACTGGAATGACACCGTCTTGGATGAAAAAGCTGGATTCCAGACTGGAATCTGCCACCTGCAAATTGCAATAGCCGTGTCTGTGAGGGTTAATTATGAAAAAAATTCAAGCTATAAACGAGTTATACAGTAGCATTTATGCAGCACTAAAAGCAAACTCTGATTTAAGGAAATATGTTACTAACATTTATGACTACTTACCTAAACAGGTCACCATTCCTTACCTAAGATTGCGCGTAGTGAATTATAATAACCTGCATATGCTGTCCAATTTTGCTACAAAGGCAAGATTTTCATGCGACATATATACTTATCATATAGTTTGTTTGCCATTACAAAGCATGTTAACTTGATACTTAAGAGCATTAATAATGAGGCTGTTTTAGAGAATATAGTACTTTTCATAATAGTCCAAATAAGGTAAAATAAGGATTTGTAGTAGTGAAGGTAGGTATGCCAGCAGCATATAGTTATGACTTAAGGAAAAAAGCAATGGAAGCTCTAGACGAGGGAGAAAGCAGAGAAACAGTGGCAGCAAGATTTAAAATTGGACGAACTACTTTGTGGGAGTGGCAGCAAAGAAGAAAAGAAACAGGTGACTTTCAATCAAAAAAACTTGGAAATGGAGGTTACAATCACAAAATTACCGACTGGGATGCCTTTGCTAAATTTGCCAGAGAAAACGGAGGAAAGACTCTATTGGAAATGGCTAAACTTTGGAGCAACGTTAGTATCCAAACTATCCACCGAGCCCTGAAAAAAATTGGATTTACACGCAAAAAAAGACCTATGGGTACAAGGAAAGAAGCGAAGAAAAACGTGCTAAATTCTTGAAAATTATAGCAACAAAAGAACCTAAAAACTTAGTGTATATAGATGAGTCTGGCATTGACAACACTGAAGACTACCCCTATGGATATTGTCAGAAGGGACAGCGGTTTTATGCCCTAAAATCTGGGAAGAAAACTCAACGAATCAGTATGATTGCAGCTTTAAGTGAAAGAAAAATAGTTGCTCCATTAACCTTTGAAGGCCACTGTAATATGGATATTTTTAATGGATGGTTTGAGCAATTTTTGATACCGACCTTGGAACCTGGACAAACTGTCATTCTTGACAATGCTACTTTTCATAAGTCTGATAAGATCATTAAGCTTGCTAAAGGGATTGGTGCAGAAATTTTGTATCTGCCACCGTATTCTCCAGATTTTAACAAAATTGAACATCATTGGTTTGCTATAAAAAACAGAGTCAGGAAAAACATTCCTCTATTCAAGTCTTTTCGTCATGCTGTTGATTCTGCCTTTCTATGATCTGTTCGGATTATTATGAGAAGTGCTATAATTGTGCTATGGATCAGCATGATGAAATTTTACATTCAACAATTAATTTTGATATTTTAATAAAAGGAGGTGATAATGAGCAAATTACAGCTAAAGATTAAAGATCATGACAATAATTTTATTGTGTTAAATAATATACGAAACCTAAGGTTTACCTTGCGTAATAACAAAGAAGAGATAAAAGATATTTCCTCTTTCGGCTGGAGAAAAGTATTGGACTCTGCTGGGAGCAGACACATTACGATAAAAATTAATGGAATTTTAGACTCTGTATTAGCTGATGAATTATTACGTAATTCTGCTATGCTAAACTCTAATAGTGATTATGAAATTAGTTTTAATGCTAAGGAAAAGATTAAGCTCAGATGTTCAGTTGAATTGTATGAGAGGTATTATGATCCTACTACTTTTGACAGCTTCACTGTAGTTTTAACTAGTGCTGAAGTTGTAAACGCTTTTCATTAATGTTAATTTAATTTTTTCATATACACTAGTAACTAGTGAAGATTTTAACTGAATTAAAAAAATTATGAACGATGAAGATTTTTTTGAAGAAGACGATGGTAATATTGAAGAAAATAACAATGACAGAAGAGAGAGAAGTTTAGAAAATGAAAATCAGCAAAATCAAGAAGAACAATACAAAGAGGAAGATAAACAATACATAATACAGTATATTCAAGACTATTTAAAAGCTTTTGAGGATATTCTAAATCAGATCGACGAAGGAATTGATAATTCGGATAGTTACGAAAGGACTATGCAAATAAAGCGAAGCATAGACAGGCTCATAGAGACTTTATATAGTCAGGCTGCGTCTGAAGATATTGATGCAGAATTTGAAACCACAAAGCATACTCGCGATAAATCAGAATCTATGAAAAGAGTTAGAGAGAAGAGAAGGAAGCAAGTGATAGAAGAAGTATTAAGTAGCATGTTTGCCCAGCAACAAAAGGAGCTAACGAATGCTAAACACTTAAGTCATGGACATGAAACAGCACATGATGATGAAGCAAAAAAACGAGTGAAGTCTTCAATCAGGGGAGTGTTGTTTTCGGTGATTGCTCATAGGATGGATCCAAGAAGGAGGGCAGGGGAAACTGCTGACGATAACGAAAAGCAGGCCCATATATATGGCAGGGAAGCAGTTGGTGGAGCTTTAGGTGCATTGTTAAAAACGTTTTTAACAGCAGTTACTGCCGTTGTGCGCGAAATTGCTAAGCCGCTTCAGAAACAGGAAACATCTTTTGCAAAACAAGTTGAAGAAAGTAGAAACGCAGATTCACAAAAGGGTCGATCTGTGTAGACTATCCATAAGATGGTCTAATGAAGTAAAGGGTAGGGTACGGTTGCTATGATAGTTTCTTTTTTTAGAAAGTTTTAAATTTCATACCTAACAATAAACAACTTTAGGTTTAAATTTATGAAATCAATTGTTATATACATCAGCAAATACAAGTTTAACTGGTGTTATGGACTTAAATAAATTTACCGAAAAAGCAAAAAGTCTAATTCAAAGTGCTCAGATGAAAGCGTTGGGAGCTGGGCATCAGATTTTTATGCCTGAGCATTTACTAAAAGTGATGCTTGAGGATGAATTAGGTTTAGTTCAGGATTTGATAAACGCTTGTGGTGGAAATGTGCAAAGTATTTCTGATGCTGTGGATAGTGCAATAAAAAAGTTGCCAGTAATTGAAGGTCCAGGAAGTGGGGGCCTTCAACTTTCAAGAAAAGTAGCAAAAGTTTTTGAAGATTCAATTGGTATTGCAAGGAGAAATAAAGATTCATTTGTTGCTGTTGAGCGTTTACTGCAGGGCCTCACTGCACAAAAAGATGATACTGTAGGCAAAATTCTGGCAGAAAGTGGTGTTACACCGCAAAAATTAAATTCAGTTATTACAGATATGAGGAAAGGCAGCAGTGCAGACTCGCCAAATAGTGAGGAAAAATTGAACGCTGCTAAGAGGTATACAAAGGATATTACAGAGCTTGCTATGCAAGGAAAGCTTGATCCTGTAATTGGTCGTGATGAAGAGATTAGAAGAACTATGCAGGTATCACTGAGGCGGACAAAAAATAATCCAGTGCTGATCGGTGAACCTGGTGTTGGAAAAACTGCAATAGTTGAGGGGCTTGCAAATAGAATTGTTGCAAATGACGTGCCACTTGGTTTGCATGATGCAAAGGTCTTAGCCCTCGATCTTGGCGCATTAATTGCTGGAACAAAATTTAGAGGAGAATTTGAAGAAAGGCTAAAAGCGGTAATCAATGAGCTTTCGAGAGCAGAGGGAAAAGTTATCTTGTTTATAGATGAGCTTCATACTTTAGTTGGGGCAGGAGCAACAAGCGGTGCAATGGATGCTTCAAATCTGCTGAAGCCTGCTCTTGCACGTGGAGAAATTCGCTGTATAGGGGCTACAACTTTAGATGAATATCGTGAACATATAGAGAAAGACCCTGCGCTTGCAAGGCGTTTCCAGCCCGTGTTTATTTCTCAACCAACTGAAACTGACACTATTTCAATACTGAGGGGTTTGAAGGAAAGATATGAGGTGCATCATGGTATAAGAATTACAGACGGTGCAATAATTGCTGCTGCAACGTTATCCAATAGATATATAACAGATAGGTTTTTACCTGATAAAGCAATTGATTTGATTGATGAAGCAGCAAGCAGGGTGAGAATTGAAATGGATAGCAAACCTGAGGTTATTGATGAACTTGAGAGAAAGATTATACAGCTAAAAATTGAGTCGGAAGCTCTAAAAAAAGAAAGTGATGAAAATTCTAAACAGCGTTTAAAAAAGATAAATGAGGAGATTGAAAACCTAAACAGTAAATTTGCTGACTTGAACAGCAAATGGCAGATGGAAAAGAATAAAATAGCTAGAATACAAGAAACAGCCGAAAAATTAGATAACGCTAGAAAAGAGTTGGAATTAGTTCAGCGTAGTGGGAATTTGGGAAGGGCAGGAGAACTGATGTATGGTGTGATTCCTCAGTTTGAGAATGAATTAAAAAATCAGGAAAAGGTTACTGATAGCTTCTTAAAGAAAGAAGTGACTGGAGATGATATTGCAAACATTGTTTCAAAGTGGACGGGAATTCCAGTTGATAACATGATGCACAGTGAAAAGGAAAAACTCCTTAACATGGAGAATGAAATAGGAAGAAGAGTAATAGGGCAGAAAGGCGCGATAGAAGCAATAAGTAATGCAGTTAGGCGCTCTCGCTCTGGTGTGCAAGATACTAATCGACCTTTCGGTTCATTTTTATTCTTAGGCCCAACTGGAGTTGGAAAAACAGAACTGGCAAAAGCCCTTGCTGAATTTCTGTTTGACGATCAATCAGCGCTTCTGCGTTTTGATATGTCAGAATATATGGAAAAACATTCTGTTTCAAAGCTAATTGGCGCGCCTCCGGGATATGTTGGCTATGAACAAGGTGGCAGATTAACTGAAGCGGTAAGAAGAAGACCATATCAGGTTATTCTGTTTGATGAAATCGAGAAAGCAAATCCAGATATATTTAATATATTGCTACAGATCTTGGATGAGGGTAGACTCACTGATAGTCATGGTAAATTAATTGATTTTCGCAACACCATACTGATTTTAACTTCTAACCTTGGCGCTGAGATAATGCTTAAAGGGAATGTTGATTCTGTAAGAAATGAAGTGATGCAAATAGTTAAATCAACATTTCGTCCAGAATTTTTAAACAGGCTGGATGAAATTATTATATTTCACAGCTTAACCAGAGATGACATCTATAAAATTATAGATGTTCAATTTTCTTATTTACAAAAAACACTTGCTAAGCGTAAACTGAGTATAAGTTTGTCGCAGGAAGCTAAAGAACTAATAGCACAGACTGGCTATGACCCTGAATATGGAGCAAGGCCCCTAAAAAGGGTTATACAAGAGTGTATTCAAAATAATTTAGCTAAATTAGTTTTATCAGGGGAAGTAGTAGAAAATGATGAGCTAATAGTGTACGCTCTTGATAATGAAATCTTAGTTAAAAAGGTTTAAGTTCACTGTGTATTTTGGTTAAAAAATGTGTATAGATCATAATGTTGACACTGAGTCTTTATTTAAGTTAGCTGATCAAGAAAATCAGCAAGATAAAGAAAAAATTAAAAAATTTATTAAGTATTTTTATAGTTTTGTTTATAAAAGCGACCTAAAAGCCAATGATAAGTTTTTGCTATATATTGTAAACGATGCTTACAATTTTGTTTCTCAAAAAGAGAAAGATGAAAGTAAGTTAGTAGTAAGCAATATAGATGATATACCAGGAGTAGAAGGCGATTTTACCACGATTAAGATAACAAACGATGATATGCCATTTTTGGTTGACTCTGTGATTGCAACTATTAAGTCGCACGATTTAACCATATGCTATTACAGCAACAGCGTAATTAACATTAAAAGAAAAGATGGCCTAATAGACGAGATTTACCCTTTGGAAGAAAGCAATGGAATCAAAGAGTCAGTTATATATGTAATTATCAAAGGTATAAGTGACAGTTTTGTTGATACATTAAAAGAATCTCTACAAAAAACGCTGAAAGCAGTTAATTGCGTTGTGAAAGATTGGCACTTAATGCTCAAGAAACTTGATGAGGCAAGTCTTTCTGTCATCCCAGCTGGGATCCAGGAAAAGGACACGTGGTCACGCACTGGAATGACACCAGACCGAAATCAAGAGCAAAAAGATTTTCTAGTTTGGTTAAAGAATAATAACTTCGTATTTCTAGGTTATCAAGAATATATTGCTGGTAAAGATGAAAAACTCGTCTGTGATAGCAAAAAGGACCTTGGCCTGATGAGAGTAGGTCAAAGTACGTTGATTCCTTCTGCAAACCTTGATTCCCTATACATATTGAGATCAGATCTAATCTCAATAGTTCATCGACGTACATACGTGAATTGTATAGGAGTAAAAGAATTTGATGACCAGGGTAATGTAGTAAAGGAACGGCGTTTTTTCGGGCTATTTACTTCTGTAGCGGAGGTCCAAGATATTCGAACTATTCCAATAATAAGAGATAAAGTTAAAGTTATAGAAAAAAATGCAGGATTTGTAACCGGGGGCCACAATAACAAAGCTTTAATTTCTATTTTACAAGCATTCTCTTGTGATGAATTATTCCAATCAAATGAAGACGAATTATTTAAAATTTGCATTTCGATCATGTCTCTTGCGATTAGACCAAGGGTCAGGTTATTTTTAAGAAGAGTAGGGGATTTTATTAGTTGCATAGTGCTGATACCAATGCGTTATGCTAGCGCTAGGCTAATGTTCAAGATACGTGATATATTGAAGGATGAGATAAGTGCAGAAAGTTCAGATATTTATAATAATCACATTATCAATGAATATGATTTGATGAAATTGCATGTAGTGCTAAAGACCAAAAATGCTAGCGTTTCTGATGATGAAGTTTTGCGTATCGAAAACAAATTAAGAAACATTACAGAAAAGTGGGAAGATCGTTTTATAGACAATTTATATAATACTTTTAGCACTGTTGAGGATATATTCATCCGTTATTGCAAGGCATTTCCAATAAGCTATCAAGAGAGTTTCGAACCTCATGACGCATATTACGATATGAAAAAATTGGAGATAGTGAGGAAGAAAAGAGTTAGCGAGGTCGATTTAAGACTTACTCGTGACAATCTTAATTATCAATTAAAGGTTTACACTTCGAGCAATGGAGGTCTTGAATTATCGAAGATATTAAGAATTACTAAGAATTTGGGAGCGAAGATCCTATCTCATAATGGTTATTACATAAAAATCAACGGTGGAATATGGATACACCATTTTGTGTTGTCAAGAGTCGATGAATTAATAGACAACATTACTCTAAAAGAGCAATTTGAAATAACACTTGCGAAAGTGTTTAGAAAGGAAATTAAAAATGATTATTTTAACAGTTTGGTCATTATTGCTGGGCTGGAGTGGAAAGAAGTGCTTCTGGTTAGAGCGCTCAGTGCTTACCTAAAGCAGACGTCATTTAACTACAACCCAGAATATATCCAAAAAGTGGTCTCAGAATATCCAAAAATAGTAAAGTATTTGATACAACTATTTCATGCAAGATTTGATCCTAACATAGACATTGATAGAGCAGAAACCACGGACATTTTCATAGAAAAAATTGAGGAACTTCTGAAAGAGATCAGCAATGTTTCACATGATTACGTTTTGCGCTCGATATTTAACTTGATAATGGCTATTTTAAGGACCAGTTATTATCAAGATGATAAACCCTACTTATCTACAAAATTTGACTCAAGTAAAATAAATGGTTTACCTGATCCTCGCCCGTATCGTGAATTGTATGTTTATTCAAACATTTTTGAGGGAATACATCTAAGAGGAGGGAAATTAGCCCGTGGTGGCTTAAGGTGGTCGGATAGGACGGAAGATTTTCGCACTGAAGTTTTGGGGCTCATGAAAGCTCAGATGACAAAAAATGCGGTTATTGTACCTGTTGGCGCAAAGGGTGGGTTTGTAATTAAGCAAGTTTATAAAGACAAAGATATTTTAAGAGAGAAAGGTGTTGAATGCTATAAGAGTTTTATCAGAGGAATGCTTGATATCACTGATAACGTGGTTGATGGTAAAATAATTCCACCAGAGAATGTGATTAGGTATGATGAAGATGATCCATACTTAGTAGTTGCAGCAGATAAAGGCACTGCTTCATTTTCTGATTATGCCAACCAGATAGCCTCTGAATACAATTTTTGGCTTGGCGATGCATTTGCATCTGGTGGATCAGCAGGTTATGATCACAAAAAAATTGGTATTACAGCCAGAGGTGCATGGATTGCAGCGCAGAGGCATTTTTGGAAAATGAATAAGGATATTTACCAAGATGTAACTGTTATTGGAATTGGGGATATGGCTGGCGACTTATTTGGAAATGGTATGCTGCTTTCAAAAAATATACATTTAATCGGCGCATTTAACCATATGCATATTTTTGTTGACCCAAACCCTGATACAGAAAAGAGTTTCACAGAGCGTAAACGTCTCTTTGAGTTACCATTTTCAACTTGGATGGATTATAACAAGGATTTGATTTCTAAAGGTGGAGGAGTATTTGAGCGTAGCAGCAAGCAAGTAAACATTTCTCAAGAAATAAAAAAATGCTTTGATATAACAGAAGATATGCTACCTCCAAGTGATTTGATTAGATATCTACTCAAAGCAGAAGTGGACTTCATATGGAATGGAGGAATTGGCACGTTTGTTAAGGCAAAGAGTGAAAATCATAGCATGGTCGGTGACAAAGCAAACGATGAGTTAAGAGTGAATGGTAAGGATATTAGAGCTTCCATGTTTATAGAGGGTGGAAACCTTGGTTGTACACAGCTTGGAAGAATAGAATATGCTGAAAAAGGTGGATATATCAATGCAGATTTTGTTGATAATTCAGCCGGAGTGATATGTTCGGACCTTGAAGTCAACATCAAGATTGCATTTGTTTCAGCTATGAAAGCAGGGGGTATTTCTTTAGAAAAAAGGAATGAAATACTAGCAAGTATGGTGGATGAAGTTGCATCCAAAGTGCTTGAGAACCACAACAAAATTGAAACAAAAGCATTACTTCTTGAGTGTTTGCAAGCTAAAGAGAGATTGGAGCAGCACCACAGGTTACTGCTCAGTTTAGAAAAATCTGGGCTGTTAAACCGAAGCGTAGAATTTCTTCCAGCTGAAGAAGAGATAGCAAGGATGTTAACTGGTGCAGAAGGTTTCAGTTCTCCTCAGCTTTCTATTCTAATGTCTTATGCTAGAACGGCAATAAAAAATGAAATTATACATTCCGATCTGCCTGAAAAAGATCTTATATCTAATGACTACTTGCTAGGTTATTTTCCTAAAAAGATGATAACAAAGTTTAAGGATTTCATATTAAAACACCAACTTCGTAGAGAAATTATCTCTACTTGCATTGCAAATGATGTAGTGAATAGAATGGGCTGTATATTCATCAATAATTTGGCTGAGAACACTGGAATTAAGGTACAAGAAGCGGTTAACATATATATTGTTGTTAACCACCTGTATGATTTAAACAGCCTGTGGCAGAAAATTGATGAATTGGATGGAAAAATTGATGTTAACTCATACTTACAAATAGTGAGAAATGTGCAGAAATTTATTGGCAGAGTATCGTTTTGGTTAGTGAAAAATCTTGGCAAGCTTAGCTTTGTAGAGTTGGATGATGTTACAAAATTTAAAGATGCAATTGAAACTTTAGGCCAGAACTTAACTGATGTTTTAGATGAACACCTATTAAAGGTCTATAGCCATGGATCAACTTCTTTAGTAGAACTTAATATAAATAAAGATCTAGCAAAAAAAGTTGCTGATCTATGCGTTCTTGCTTATGCACTGGACATTATATCTATTGCTGAACAGACGTCTTTGCCCATTCTTGATGCTGGTAAAATATACTTTGAGTTAAAGTCGCTGTTAAGATTCGATCTGATTAGAACAATTGCCATCAAGATGAAAAGCCGCTCTTCTTATTGGGATCGCAGCTTAGTTAATGATTTATTGGACGATTTAAGCAATTACCATCACAAGCTAGCTGTTAAAGTCATAAAAGCTACTGATAACCCCGAAGATAAGGTTCAAACTTGGGCTTGTAATGATAAGGACTACATAGAACGTTATAATAGTTTTTTAGATGAGATGGTTGCTTCTAAACTTGATTTAAGCAAATTAATATTTATAATCAGGAGGATTAAGGTACTTGCTTCATAGGAAAAATGTTCAATATAGGTCTTTCAGAAATTTTGGTCGTTGCTTTAGTGAGCATAATTGTTCTTGATAGAAATAAGGTGCCTGTATTTATTGATCTTATTAGGAATACATATAGGTATCTTATGATTATAAAATCAAAAGCTAGGAGGTTATTGAAAGACGCAGGAATTGAAGACTTATATAAAGAGTGTAATACTGAGAAAGTAAATTACATAGTTGGTAAAAATGGTAAGCTTTATCCTACTTACGATATAGATAATACATCCAAAGATAATGACAGCGAAGATTCTGGTAGTAGATGATGTACTATCTAATGTCAAGCTTTTAGAAGCTCGACTAAAAGCAGAGTACTATACGGTTATCGTAGCCTATGATGGTGAGGAAGCCATGGATTTGGTAGCAAAGCAGCAGCCTGATATTATATTACTTGATATTATGATGCCAAAAATGAATGGCTTTGAAGTTTGTAAGGAGCTAAAGAGTGATCCCTTGACAACCCATATTCCAATAATTATGGTAACTGCGCTGCATGACGCTCATGATAGAGTACAGGGCATTAATGCTGGTGCAGATGATTTTCTGACTAAACCAATAGACGAAACTGCTTTATCTGCAAGGATCAAGTCTCTCACGCGCTTAAAAATGATTATAGATGAATTGCGTTTAAGAGGAGAAACCAACGCTGAGATTGGCGGAGTAGCAGGAAACAGTATTATGGATTATTCTAATCAGATTTTTGATGCTAACATACTTGTTGTAGATGAAGATGTCTTTCAAGCAGAGCAGATATATAATGTACTAAAGCACCGCTTTAGGTCAATTAAAATACTGAGTGATCCAGTGGAGGCATTAAAGGTTGGTATTAAGGATAATTACGACCTGATCATTTCTGATATGCATTTTTCAAAAACTGACGGCTTGCGTTTGTGTTCTGGTTTTCGTAGTAAGGTGGAAACACGTTATACACCAATTCTGATTCTTTCTGAGGATTATGATAAAAACAATTTAGTAAAAGCACTTGATGTAGGTGCTAATGATTATTTAACAGTACCTTTGGATGAGGGTGAGTTAATAGCAAGGGTTAATTCGCAAGTAAAACGCAAAAGATATCAAGATGCCTTGAGAATGAATTTATTTAATAATGCGGAAATGTCTATAAAGGACCCATTAACTAACTGTTATAATAGAAGATATTTTGACGCACACTTAAGAAACATTGTTAAGGACTCTGTGGAAAAGGATAGAAGGTTGTCTCTTATGATACTTGATATAGACTATTTTAAGATGGTGAATGACAGTTTTGGGCATAGTGCTGGAGATGAGCTTTTAAAGCAAATGCAGAGAAGAATTTCTGAAAATATCAGAGTGACGGATTTACTAGCTAGGTTTGGTGGTGAGGAGTTTGTTGTTGTAATGCCAGATACCAATGTATCAGATGCGTATACTATTGCGGAGAGAATACGAAAAATTATTGCTAAAGAACCTTTTATACTTGCGGACAAAAATACAACCCACAATATAACTGTGAGCATTGGAATTGCAGAAATGCAAGGATCTGACCTTAACGATATTAAAAAATTTATAGTACGTGCTGACAAATATTTATATAAAGCAAAAAACAGTGGTAGAAATAGAGTGGTTACTGGCTAGATCTCTGAAATAGGCTTCAGAAGCATATGTTTTGTTGCATTAAAAATACGTATCTGTTCAGGCAATGGCGTCAACTTAAGAACCTGTTTAAAATCTTCGTAATAAGAGAGAAATGAAGGAGAGAACAACCATCTGTAAGCTAGTGTTGAGTTTCCGCTCGCAATTTTTCCACAAACGCCTACATTTTTCCAACCAAGCAAAAGAACGCTCAACAACCCATCTCTTTGGCAATACAACGAAAGAGTGTAATTCACTTCGCTTTATTACCTCAACAGTTGCACCAATAGTAGCTTTTATTTGAGTTGCAAAATTTTCTCCTGTATAGCCAGCATCAACCAGTATATTTTTAACTTCAGAGAGGTTTTCTTCAGCCTTTTCCACCATTTCCACAGCACTGCTACGATCAGTTACTTCTGCCGTTGTTATATGAATTGCATGTGGCAAGCCTTGCGTATCAACTGCAATATGACGCTTTATGCCTGAAATCTTTTTACCTGCATCATAGCCCTTTTTTTCAGCAGTATCTGTGTTTTTAACACTTTGTGCATCAATTATACAGAAACTGGTTTTCTCTTTCCGACCATTGCTGATACGAACCTCTCCAACTAATTTTTTTTAAGACTACTTCCAGCAAGCTTGGTTCTGCTCCATTCTTTTTATTCCACATTTGAAAATAGTAATACACGTTCTCCCACCTTGGAAAATCTTTTGGCAGCATTCTCCACTGGCAGGCGCTTTTTAGGATATATAGCACTGCACAAAATACATCATACA
The DNA here is from genome assembly GCF_936270435.1 of Wolbachia endosymbiont of Oedothorax gibbosus. Taxonomy (NCBI): domain Bacteria; kingdom Pseudomonadati; phylum Pseudomonadota; class Alphaproteobacteria; order Rickettsiales; family Anaplasmataceae; genus Wolbachia; species Wolbachia endosymbiont of Oedothorax gibbosus. The sequence continues at coordinate 917,675 of NZ_OW370567.1, read as the reverse complement.
AATCAAGTTTCCTTGGTTTTGTTTTCTTTCTGCTACTCTCCAGTATTGGTCTGATTTTTTCAAATTGTTCTTGACTTATATCGCTTGGATAGCTTTTTTGCATAGATATACCTCTTTCTTAACTATGCCTACTTTACCTCATATTTTCGAGATCCTTAACAGGTTCTAAGAGCATACATTAGCAAACTCTCCTAAAGACATGATGGCGTTTGGGCTTATCTACTTTATTGCGGCTATACAATCTTCCCGGTCGGATCTTAACTTTGGCGCGTATACTTAAAAAGGGCTTGAAAATCTTTTGGCGCAACGAGCACTTGATAAAGTTTCTGTCTCATCACACCAAATAAAACTGAAAAATTTAAACGGTACTCGGCAATTTGATCTGGGTTCCAAGGCCCTTGTGCATCACACATATGAAGCGATAATATATTGCACATGACCAAGTTTGCCCAAAATTCTTGTAATACAGCCTCTAAATTTACCCCAGAAAAATTCTCTAACTCTGCTCCTACTTTGAGTCGTTTGTAGCACTCTTCTATGTGCCACCTTAATACATAAGCTTTACTGATATCTTCCAAAGTAAATTTTTCTCGATCAAAAAGTGAAGTAACTAATACCTCTGTTTCTCCGTTAGCTAATGTCAGCTCTTACTTTCTGTCCTTTCATTTTATTTTTTAGCTTTTCATTTTCTAATATAAAATCAAAATCTGATTCGCCAGATGCAATTCGTTCCCATAGCTTGCTATAATTTCTTTTTTGCAAGCGAAAAATAAAATCTACTTCCAAATCATCATGCTGCTGAATGAATTTTACTGAAGGATAACCACGATCATAGATAAATAATAATTTCTTTTGATTTAATGAACGCATTTGAGTGATAACTTCGGGTAATTGCTCTTCCGCCAACGTTTGTTCCCAAGCCGCAAGGCGAGCACTGCAAATCAGTGAAGTACATAAATCAACAAACAAAGAAACTCTTGCCAATGGTGGCATTGTGCCTGTTGTTCCATTTGGTTTAAAGCGGCCAAACTCGGATACAATTTCCTCAGAGCTGGGTAATCTCATACCAGAACCATCTGCTGCAATAAGTCTATAGCCTCTCCAGCTCAGATTCATCTTGATAGGCTGTTTGGATGCTTAAATTCTTTAAAACCTGTATTTATACCTTGCTTTAGAAAAAGCTTGCTTTGAGGGTACATGTCAATGGCTCCATAAGTTCACATTCTATTCCCAAACTTTTTTTAACTAACTTTAAAATCATAGAAAATACTGTCGTAAAAGGGAGTTTTCTTGTTCGCGTGAAACTGTTCTTTCCAACACAATGGATTCTCTGAAAAGCTTTCGAGTATATTATATTTTTAATTTGTAGAATAAAATTTTTTCCTTTTTGCATGTTTTACCTAAAAAGGACACATTTTAGACTTCTTTGTTGAAATAAAACAGCAACAAAAGTGCTATTTATTGCAGCTTTTGGGTAATTTAATGGTAAAAATTTTAGAGAGAATTTTTATACACTATCACCGATATTTTTCCTTAAGTTGACGCCATTGTCTGTTCAGGGGAGTGGCTAATGTGCAAATATTGAAGCAAAGTGCGTGACACACAGCTGTACGAACATTTGTGTATCCGTTCAGCAGAGTGGTTTAAGAAACAATAGATAGGAGATTTTGGAAAGCCCTTTTGTTTCCATGTTAAGTATAATGAAATTATCCGTTCGAGGAATGTGTTTCCTCGCTGTGATTGTGTAAAATATGAGTTTTTACGGTAAACGACATAGTGTCGTATCTGTTGTTCAGCATGTCAATGGAATGTTTTCTGAATCATTCAAAAAATTTCACATCATTCTTTCAGATTTCAAAATATTTTTTGCAACTCGAGAAGCTCCAATTGCTTCAGGTAAGCGAGATATTAGACTTCTTTCAAAATTGAGAGAAGGAGTGTAAGATCAAGTATTTGGAAGCATGAAATATAAGGAAATAGAAAAGTTAGAAGGAGAAAAATTTCGACGTTTAACAGGTGTAAAAAAAGCAACATTCGAGAGAATGGTAAAAATTCTAGACGAGGAAGAAAAAAAGCTAGAAGTGGGAGAAAAAGTAAACTTTGCATAGAAGACAGGCTACTTATGGCACTGAGAGAATATCGGACATATTTTCATATCGGACAAAGTTATGGCATGAGTGAAAGTAACTGTTTTAAAATAATAAGATGGGTAGAAGGCACATTAATCAGATTTTGCATTACCAGGAAAAAAAGAGCTATTAAATGGTAATGTAGAATATGAAATTTTGGTAATAGATGGACCAGTAGAAAGGCCAAAAAAAAGCAGAAAAGATTTTATTCAGGAAAGAAAAAGAAGCATACGGTAAAGACACAAGTCGTTATAGCAAAAAAAAGCAAAAAAGTTATATGTACTTCCTTTGCTAACGGTAAACAACACGACTTTAGAGTTTTTAAAGAGTCAAAAGTTCGCATGTTATCGACCACTAAAGTTTTAGCAGATGCTGGTTATAGGGGTATGCACAAATTTCATAAAAATGTTCAACTTCCCCATAGAAGATCAAAAAAGTTTCCTTTACCAAAAGACAAAAAATCGGAGAATAGGACTCTTTCTAGCCAAAGGGTGATAGTTGAAAACGTAATTGAAGAGGTTTAAAATCATCTCGGATAGGTATCGAAACAGACGAAAACGTTTTGCTTTAAGATTTAATTTAATTGCTGCTATTCATAACTTTGAGCTCCTTATATGAATTTTGAAAGAAGTCTAATGTAAGGTTTTCCACATATTGCAATCTCTCCTCCGCACTCGCAAGTAGATGACAACTTTACTTTTATCACCTCATCTGCATCCATTTTGGCGCGAAAACTTCCTTCATGCCCAATCTGTGCCCCTATTTTCCTGTCACTTTTTTTCTTTTTCTTCTTTAGCTTGTATAACTCTTTTGAGCTCGGTATCGATGAATTTTGTGAATTCAGACCTAGTCTTTCTTTCAATTCAGCATTTTCAATTCTTAGCGCCTTATTCTCAGATCTAAAATTTTCGTTTTCTATCTCTAACCTCTTTATCTCTGCTTTTAGTTGCTCTATCTCTATTTTAAAGCTTTCACAGAGCTTGAGAAGACTAGCTAGTAGATCAGACCACACATACTACTTGCGATATTATGTTTTTAGCACTCCTTGTCTACTTTTTATTTTACCGCTCCGCTGAACGGATACAGTCAGACCCAGCGCGGCGCGCTGGGATGACAATGGATTACTGATTAGGCAGTTCTGCGTTGTTGCAACACCCAGAAACAACCGGGTCCGAGCTTTTTGTATCTGGGCTTTCTGATTTCTCACAAAACTTAGCAATACCAGCACCCATTAATATAACTGCTGCCAAAACTGTTAAAGCCAGTGCAACTACAGGATATGCCAGCACATAGGCTGCAACAGCACCAGCTACGCATAGTCCAGTAACACCTAGAGCGATCTTCCCTTTGTGTTCACTCCAGAAGGTTGTTTCGTTCTTTTCTGGGATCGTAGTATTTATTGAAGATATGAACGTGTTCTGTCCTTCATTTTGCAATCTCTCTGCATCTTCTCTTGCTTGTTCTTCTATAAGCTTTTTGGACGCATGTTCACTAAGTTTTTCCTCAAGTGCTCGAATCAAATCTTGAAAGCATTGCTCACCTACTCCAGGTATTTCAGCAAAAAGTTTTTGTGCACATGTAAGTTTATCCATTACATAGTTATTTCCATTGAGCTCGAACTCAAGGAGCTGTGGAGAAGCAGCATTAAACATTAATTCAAAGATTTCTTTTATCTTTTCCACATCTTCTTGGTTCAATTCTCTACCATAGTTAACCAGCAGAGGATAAATTAACAAGCAATCAATATTAGTAGAATTATTCCAATATACATTTCGCATCAAAACCCTTTCTACATTTGTACCACAATTCTCTAATGCTGTTTTAACTTGATCAACATCAAGGCTTCTTATTGCATGTCTTAGTGCCATATCAAGATCCATTACCCTCTTGTAATCTTCCACTTCTTTAATCAAGTCTTCAAGCGATTTTCCATCAGCTATATCTTTCTTAACATAAAGTTTTTGTCCCTCTTTAAGAGTAGTTATTATATAGTTATCTCCATATTCTTGAAAACTATCCATTGCACGACAACACACAGAATCACGAGTTGCCTGATCAGCTTCCTCCCAAATTAGTTTAATGATCTCTACGCTTTTTTCAAATTCTCCTTGAGCTTCAAATCTAATAGCAAAATCTAAAATGGCATCTAGGTTAGAATCCACAGTCCCCTTGTGGCTCAAAACTGCTTGTATATCACCATAATCATTATCTTCATCTTCGAATATGTCCTGGACCATTTGAGGGTTGTTATTCCCGATTGCTGTAATTAATGAAGTTTTAATTTGTTGTTGTATACCAGTTAATTCAGTCATGTGTTACCTCTATTTTCTATAATAAGTTTAATTATCACACATATTTACAAGTAAGTCAAGTATATTGTTAATAACTGTTACAACAAAATGCTTGACGTTAGAGTAGCTTTTATGGCTTTGTATAGCGAGGAAGTAACTCTATGAAAAATCATCAACGTTTACAAAATTTGCGTTCAATTGTATTTATTGTGGGAATATTCCTATTGCTGTTTAGCTTAGCAATGCTTATTCCTGCTATTACCAATAAGTATCTCAGCTACGAATGGAAAAATTTTCTCGCTGGATTCATAATTACCTGCACATCTGGCGCAATTTTTATTTTACTCGGTAAATTAAGTAGATTGTATGGCATGCCGGCAATTTTTGCGATTACTAGTTGCACCTGGATTGCCTTGTCTCTGTTTGCAGCTATTCCTTTCTATTTTGATAATCTGAGCTATGTTGATGCATTGTTTGAAACGATATCTGGCATCACAACCACAGGAGCAACTATATTTAATGATATTGAAAAACAATCTCCAGGAATACTGCTATGGAGAGCAATGCTACATGGCATGGGGGGTTTTGGTGTAATAACTATAGGAATTGCAGTTTTTCCTATGTTTAAGGTTCTCAGCCTAAATAATTTACTTTATTCTGAATATTCAGATGCTACCAAAAGGAAGTTGCCGAACACGCGAAGCGTAGTAATTCATGTTACGGCAATATATTATGGCCTAATTTTGTTATGTATATTTTCCTATTATCTAGCTGGTATGCCACTGTTTGATGCAATATGTCACGGAATGTCCGCTGTATCAACTGGTGGATTTGCTAACTATAATGATTCTATAGGGCACTACAATAACCCTATGTTAGAAGCCATAACGATCGTTTTTATGATTTTGGGTTCTCTGCCTTTTCTTAGCTATTTAAAAATCATAAGACGGTTAGACATTTGCCATGATGAACAGGTCTCTTACTTTGTTAAGATAGCTATTGTTTCATCTTTATTTGCTTGTTTTTGGTTGTATCAAAATGTTGATTTAGGAGTGTCATTATCATTTAGATGCAGCACATTTACTATCACTTCCTTGATTACGTCAACTGGTTATGCAATCTGTAATCATATAGATTGGAGTTTCATTTCAGTCTTAGCTTTTTTTCTAACCTTTGTTGGTGGATGTAGTGGTTCTTCAAGTGGTGGCATCAAAATCTTTCGTTTGATCATTTTTCTAAAGTCTATAGAAAATCACTTTCGCCTTTTATTAAACCCAGGCGCAGGCGATAGGGTAAAATTCAATGGAAAAACCCTGGAGAATGATGAAGTTCACTCTGTCTTTATATTTTTTGCAATTTTCATGTTAACGTTTACCATTTCATCAGTAGTGATGTCTTACTTAAGCAATGCAGACTTTATAACTAGCATCAGCTCAGTCTCTGCAACGCTTACAAATTCTGGCCCGGGATTTAGTAATTTAATAGGTCCTTCGGGTAATTATTCCTCTTTCAGTAATGAAGTAAAATTATTTCTATCGTTTTTAATGCTGCTTGGCAGACTTGAAATATTGCCAATCTATTTTTGTATAGGCAATTTATTCTTATTTAATAGAAAGAAATAGGTATCCGTTCAGCAGAGTGGCAGTAAGGTAGACGAGAAAAGACAACTATAGGAACAAATATGCAAGTAGCTGACACTGGCATCCAGTCCTTTCACGCAGTTCCATCAAAAACGTTGTAAAGCGCTTTCGTGTTTACCAACTTAGTGCCCAATCTGGATCCCAGACTGGGATGACATCATAGGGGCACTGGCATGACATCATAGACCTCAGTTATGGATTAGAAAATAGATAAAAGTATAACTAAGAAGAGGGAAACAGGGTAAACTCGAGTATTTTAGTAATAATAAGAGGTTACCCATGAAGAAAGATATTACAGAACTGTACTGTTGCGTCGAGGATTTTTGTCGTGCGGTAGATGATAATTTTGCAAATAGGTTCTTATCAAACGGCAAAAAACCAACCAGAGTACCAGAAATAGCGCACTCAGAAATTCTAACCATAATCCTATTATACCATAAATCACCATGTAAAAACTTCAAGGCTTTTTATCTTTGTTATCTTCAGTTATTCTATAGATCAGAGTTTTCAAAGCTGCCTTCATATCACAGATTTATTGCCTTAAAGCCGCGAGTTTTGTGGTATTTAGCATTACTTTTGCAATGGTTTTGTGAACAAGCAAAAATGACCGGGATTTCCTACATAGATTCTACTTCAATAGCAGTATGCCATCGAAAAAGAATCTCAAGAAATAAGGTTTTCAAAGGATTAGCAGAGTTAGGAAAGAATACTTACGGCTGGTTTTTTGGTTTTAAATTACATGTAGTAATCAATGAAATAGGTGAAATTCAAGGTGTTACGCTAACCAGAGGTAACGTCGATGACAGAAAACCTGTACCAACTCTAACCAAAAAACTAACTGGACTTTTGTTTGGAGATAAGGGCTATATAAAGAAAGAGCTCTTTGAGAAACTATTCGATAGAGGTCTAAAACTCGTCACTAAAGTGAAAAAAGGTATGAAAAATGCACTGATTTCGCTGAAAGAGAAGATTTTACTAGGGAAAAGATCGATTGTTGAAACGGTTTTTGGCTGCCTAAAAAACAAATTTGAACTTGAGCACACTCGGCATAGATCCACAGTAAATTTCTTGGTACATATTTTTTCTACCCTCATTTCTTATTCAATGCAATCGAAAAAGCCCTGTATTTCTCAGCTTTACTTCGTTGGTTAATCCATAACTGGGGTCATAGGGGCTACTCGGATGACACCATCTGCCACGCAAATTGCCTGCAAATTGCAATGTTCGTACAGTTGTGGGCGGTATAGCTATAGATAGTATCAGCTGTTTAATAAAAAGATCGTAGCTAAACCAAGAAATATAAGAGCTGAGAGAATATCAGTTGTTGCCGATGTTAGGATTGAAGAAGAAACGGCAGGGTCAGACTTTAAACGATGAAGCATTATAGGAATGAAAGTTCCGATGAACGTTGCAATAATTGACATCATAATCATGGAGACCACAAAAATCATCTCTACTTTGAAGCTGTGAAACCTTATTGCTAACACTACTAATGAAATAGTAGATAAGATCACTCCGTTTATCAGACCTATTAAAAATTCTTTCATCAGTACTCTTTTTGCATTTTGCTCAGTTAGATATTTTGTTGCGATTGCCCGGATGGTTAGCGTTACTGTTTGGGATCCTGCATTTCCGCTCATTGATGCAATTATCGGCATGATTATTGGCAGTACTATAAAACTTTTTATTACATCATCGAAAAAGCCAACTACTATGGAACACATTGTTGCAGCTAAGAGGTTAAACAGTAACCAAGGTAGCCTTTTAATTATAGTTTTATGTATAGGGGCATTTATATCGGCTTTAGAAGATACACCGCTTATTTTGAGTACATCCTCTTCTGTTTCTTGTTGAACAACTTTTATCACATCTTCAATTAAGATCACACCAATAATTTTACCATTCTTATTTACTACCGGAGCTGATAATATAGAGTAATCTTTAAATATTCTTGCTACTTCCTCTTGGTCTACTCCAGTTTTAATGATTTTTATGTCATGATCCATTATCTCTTTTATTATTGTGTCTCCTGAGTGAGATATTACCTTATTTAAATTAACACTGCCTATAGGCTCTAATTTTGAGTTGATAATGAATATCTGGTGAAATCTTTCTGGTATTTTTTTATAGTTGCACACAAATTCTGTCAGTTGATTTATCGTCCAGTAATATGGAGCTATAACCATATCTTTATGTATTAACCTTCCTGCACTTTCTTCTGGGTATGATAGCAACTCCTCTACTGATTTCTGAGTCTTGCTGGGCAAATAGTAAAGTATGCTTTCTACAGACTTTCTATCCAAATCTTTCACTATGGTTACTATATCTTCTACATCAAGGAGCATTAGTAACTTTGCTGTATTTTCTATTCCCAATGTTTCTATGATCTCTATTTGTAAATCTGGCACTACATGCACTAGGGCATCACTTAACAAATGTTGATCGAGGATATTAACTAATTTCTCTCTGTGATCACTGATTGAAGTAGATAAAAAATAAGCTAACTGAACACTGTCTATCGTTTTTACAATATTACGAACATTTTCTAGCTCCTCGTTATCAAGTGATTCTATTAAGTCATCAATAGCCTTTTTGTCTAAACCATAATGAGAACTTATTTTAATATTCATTACTTTACCTTATTTTTTAATAAATATACACACTTGATTTTGTTAAACATTAAAGTATAATAAGATTATTTCAAATTAACTACTATATGGTTAAATTTCTATTTTGTTTGCTGTTATTGTTAGTAATAGTAAATATATTAAAATCTAAAGTATAATGAAAACTTATTCAGAAATTTTCGAATACTTTCAAGGCTTAAATAAAAGTATTTCTCTTATCAGGAGGTGTCTTTGACATAGAAAAATTAAAGTTGCGTCTTGAAGAGCTGGATTTCCAAGCGTCGAATGATGATCTGTGGCAAGACAATCAAAAGGCACAAGAAATTTTAAAAGAACGTTCTAAAATTAAGTATGACATAGAGTCGTTTTCAAAGCTAGAAAGCGATTACAACGATGCCATCAGCTTAATGAAGTCTGCTATTGATGAGAATGATGAAGAATTTTTCTCTGAAGTTGAAAATGAATTAGCTAAGCTAGAGAAATTAATCAAGTGTAAAGAAACAGAATCCTTATTTACTGGCGAAGCAGATAATAATGACTGCTTTTTAGAAATCCACTCAGGAGCTGGTGGAACCGAGAGCAATGATTGGGCTGAAATGCTGATGCGCATGTATGTAAGGTGGGCAGAAATTTATCACAACTTTAAAGTTGAAGTTGTAGAAAAATTAGAAGGAGAGTCGGTTGGTATAAAGTCTGCAATGATAAAAATCGTTGGAGAAAAAGCTTATGGGTGGGCAAAAAGTGAAAGTGGAATTCACAGGCTGGTTAGAATATCGCCGTTTGATGCAAATGGTAAACGTCATACCAGTTTTGCAAGTGTAGGAGTAACTCCAGTAATAGAAGATTCAATTGATATTGCTGTGGATGAAAAGGATCTAAAGATCGACACCTACCGAGCTTCTGGAGCAGGCGGTCAGCATGTGAACAAGACTGAAAGTGCGGTACGCATTACGCATATTCCAACTGGTGTTGTAGTTCAATGCCAAAATGGTCGTTCTCAACACAGAAATAAGGATGAGGCATTAAAATTACTTAAAGGACGTTTGTACCAAATTGAACTGGAAAAAAAAGAACAAAAGATGGCTGAAGAATATGGTAAAAAATGCGATATAGGCTGGGGCAATCAGATCAGATCGTACGTTATGCATCCATATCAAATGGTGAAGGATTTAAGAACTGGACATGAAGTGGGTAATATAAATTCTGTTTTTGATGGTAATATAGATTGTTTCATAGTTAGTGTGCTTACTAAGCAAAATTAGGTAGGGTTAACTTTCTTGTCATAATATATGATAATTAAAATATTGTTAAAGTAGGAGTAAAGTTATGACAATTGAACACGAGCAGTGGGAAAGAATGCTAAGTGCAATTGATGCTGACAAAAATTTAAGTAAAGATAACGTAATTGGGAAGATAAAAGAGAAATTATCACAATATTCAGATGAATATAAAGAGTGGGAAGGAGCTGGTTTTGGTGTAAACCACTTATTTGCAGTAGAATATGGATTATTGCATTTAGCTATCCACAATAATTTAGAAAATGTGGTGAATGCTCTATTGGGAGTAGAAGGAATCAATGCTAATGCAAAAAATGGATATGGAGACACTCCTTTATGTAAGGCTGCTCGCCGTGGCTGCACTAAAACAATAAGAGCTCTAATAGACAACGGAGCAGATGTTAATGAAAAAGATAATCATGAATGTACTCCTTTGCATTTGGCTTGTGAAAATGGTCAAACAGAAGTAGTAAATCTCCTATTGAAAAGAGAAGATATAGATGTTAATGCAATAAGTAAAGATGGGTATACTCCTTTACATTTGGCTACTGAAAAAGGTTACATAGAGATAGTAAAAACTCTAATAGAAGGAGAAGGAGATGTCAAAGCGGTAGATAAATATAGGAATACTCCTTTACATTTGGCTGCTAAAAAAGGTCGCATAGAGATAGTAAAAACTCTAATAGAAGCAGGAGCAAATGTTGATGCAATAGATAGAGATGGACGCACTTCCTTACATTTGGCTATTCAATATGGTTGTAAAGAAACAGTAAAAACTCTAATAGGAGCAGGAGCAAATGTTAATGCAGCAGATGAAGATAAACGCACTCCCTTGCATATAGCTACTCAATTTTGCCGTAAAGAGATAGTAAAAATTCTAGTAGAAGCAAGAGCAAATGTTAATGCAGCAGATAAATATGGATGTACTCCTTTACATTTTGCTGAAGATGCAGAGACAGTAAAAACTCTAATAGGAGCGGGAGCAAATGTTAACGCATTAGATAAAGATAAACGCACTCCCTTGCATAATGCCAAGAATGAAGAGACAGCAAAAGCTCTAATAGGAGCAGGAGCAAAGGTTAATGCAGTAGATAAAGATAAATGCACTCCCTTACATATGGCTGCTCGACGTGGTTGCAAAGAGGTAATTGAGACTTTAATAGGCAAAAGAGCAGATCTTTTGTCAAAGAATAATGATAATAAAATTCCGAGCGATTTTGACAAAAATCATTATATAGTTCGGCATGTGAATTTTCTTTTATCTGAAGAAAGAATGAAACGACATGACCAACAGGGTAAAATATCTCTTGTTGCTTTCAGTTTAACAATATTGTTTGGTACTGCTATAACGATAACACTTTTTGCAATTGGAACAATTACAGCTGGGCTATATCCTGTAATAGGAGCAGTAGTTACAGTTGTAGCAGCAGCATTAGCGGTAGCTTATACTACAGTTAGAATGTTAGAACCTAGTACTAAAATGGATGAAACGAAAGAAGCGCAAAACGTAAATGGGAATGTGCAGGAAGTATTTCCTTAATATAATTCCAATTGTGGGATCTCTTATTCCATTTTATCAACAGTTTGTTTTGCAGTATCAAACAATTTTAATCCTATAATCCCGAATGTAACTAAAATAAAGCATATTACTTCGAATAAATTAACTGGTTCATTAAATAGGTAAACTCCAAGTATCGAAGCTCCTATAGCGCCCACTCCAGTCCAAATTGCATAGCATACTCCGATAGGTATAGAACGTGTAGCGAGCGAAAGTAAATACGTACTAAGAGCCATGGAGAGTATGCTAATTATTGATGGTACGAGATGAGTAAATCCACAACTATGCTTAAGTGTTATGACCCAGAACACTTCAATTAGTGAAGCTAAGAGTAAATATATCCAATTCATGCATAAATTTTTAGGTTTAAATAGAGAGCTTTAGCCCTATGGTTCCTATTACAATTAAAACGATACATAAAACTTGAGATAAATTAATATTCTCTGTGAAAGCGGTTGCACCAATTATAGTTATTCCAATTGTGCATATTCCAGAGGAAACTGCATAGCATACTCTAATAGGTAGAAAGCATGCTGCAAGAGATAAAAAGTAAATGCTAATGATCATAATTACCAATGTTGCAATAGAAGGCACAACTTTAGTAAAACTGTTACTAAACTTTAACGTTACAGCCCACAGTATCTCTAGGATACTAGACAGCAACAAATATAACCAGCACATTTTCGTAACATTTCAATCTTGTATTGTAACAGAAATTGTTAGCTAAGGCTATACTAAAGTGCAATAGATCTCTCTTTCGAAATTACTTTGAAAGTTAATATCAAACTTAAAATAACATCCTAAAAAACTTTTCTACGAAATTCAATTCCTGCACGTCATTTGCTGCATAAAGTGGTGTAGTTTGTTGTTCAATGCCTGGTATTTCTACAAAAACTTTGCCCACTTCTTGACCTTTTTTAATTGGTGCAGGTATCATATCTTTATATTCAATACGCACCTTAATTTGGTCATGCAATTTGCGGTTGTAAGTTATGGTAACATCGTTTGCAACTGTAATAGGCACTTTTTTATCTTTTCCATAGAGAACATTTACTTCCTCAACTACACTGTCTTTAACAAATATTTTCTTAGTATTAAAATGATTTAAGGAGTATTGTATCAGTCTTTTTGCTTCTTCTATTCGCTCTTTCTCAGTGCTTAAACCATTTACGACAGCAAAAATTCTCCTATCGTTTCGTTTTGCAGATGCTACAATGCCATAACCACCAGCATTTGTATAACCGGTTTTTAAGCCGTCAACCCCAATGTCATGAAAAAGTAGAAGATTTTTATTTTTTTGTACAATTTCGTTATATGTCAGATATTGTTCAGAAAATAAATCGTAATATTCCGGAAAATCAGTGAAAATCCTTTTTGCCAGCATTACCAAGTCTTTTGCGCTCATAAAATGATCTTCGTCTGGCCATCCACTTGAGTTGACAAAATGACTGTCATTCAGGTTCAAATTTTGTGCAACCTCATTCATTTCAGCCACAAAATTCTCTTCTGATCCTGCAATGCCCTCGGCTAGCGTTATGCAGGCATCATTACCTGAGACTATTGTAATTCCTTCAAGCAGTTCTTTTACCGTAACAAACTGACCTTCTTTCAAAAACATAGAAGAGCCTTTTCTTTCCCACGCTTTTCTGCTTACTCGAAATTTATCTTCCATGGTTATTATTCCAGCTTTTAGATAATCGAATGCTACATATAAAGTCATTAGCTTACTCATTGAAGATGGGGCCATTTTTTCATCGGAATTATGGTCAAAAATGAACGAGTCTGAAGCTAAATCTAAGACTACTGCTTGCTTTGCTTTGGTTCTAAACTGGTATGAGTATGAAGAGAAAGGAAGTATAAAAACTAATAGCAAAATTACCAATCTGCTTAACATATCTATAATTTTAAATTTACAGTGCACTAATTAATAGTATAATTTTACAGGGGCATTTCAATAGATCTCTTGCATAAAACTTCCTTGACAAACTCCGCCAGTCCCCTTACTATGGTACTGAAGGTATTCAGTTATCTTCATCTGTGCAGATTAAACAGCAAGAAAACAACGTAGTTGGCGTCTTATTTTTAATTTTTTGCACTATGTGCACCTTATGTCTTCACAGTATTGCTAGCTATATAAGCTGAAACGCGCTGTTTAAGACAGTATAGTACGCCAATTTGCAGGATTAGGAAGTGAACACTAATTACCACGGGGTTTCTTTTGCCTTTTTTTCTGCTTAGTAAATTTCTTAAACATTTTAGCTAAGGTGAGTTGCACTTAAAAGCAGCTAAATTGCAGTGTTTAAGACTTAAAAAACGCCAAATACTGAAAATAGACAATGACCAGGGCTTCTTTTGCCTTTTTTTTATTTGGTAAATTTTTTAATATTTATGACTAAAAGAGCCCAAGAGAGGTCAGCGCGTGACGCTGGAATCCAGTTTTCCATATAATCTCATTGAAAACGTTTTTCTGTGCTAGTTTACAAGCAAACTTTCCTGGATCCCAGTGGGCTTTGTTGCATAGCAACCGAAAAAATCTGGCAGTTACTGACAAAATTCATTATAAAATAGCCATTTAACCTTTGAAGAAAAAATATGCCACAAAAAATGAGAGTCAGTAACCAAAACGAATATAACAAATTTCTCCAGGAAAGAGGAAATATTTTTCGTTACATCGATGAAGCTATCGAAAATTGGTATGAAAATAGTCCAAAAATGCAAGGCGGCAACTATATTTACAGTGATAAAGTCGTAATTTTGGTGCATATAATCGTCAATCTTTTTAGAATTGGTTTAAGACAAACGGTAGGGTTTATAAAAGGATATTTGCAACAAATAGGAAGAAATTTGCAGCTATTCACAAGCATCAAAAGAAACTTGATATTAAGATAAATGATTGCAGAAAATAACATGGAAGATATCGAAATTGCTATAGACAGTACAGATATACAACAACACTCCTGAAGGAAAATAGCAAAGATAGAAAGTATCGCAGCTATAGAAAATTGCATGTAATGTTGAATATATAGCTGTAAAATACAGTAACGGTCTGATCACTATGGAGCTTGTGATTTGCTAAAAGAAGTCGATTTTCAGTATGTCATAAAAGCACTATATGCAGATAGGGCATATGATAGGCACAAGTTTTATAAGTTGTGTAACGAATATGATATAAAGGCAAAAATTCCACCAATAAACAATGCGGCAGAACATCCAGAAATAGATTATATGTCTGACAGAAATGCTGCAATTAGACTAATAAAGTCATATGATTGCATAAAAAAGTGGAAAGAAAAAGTAAATTATGGGAAAAGATCTTATGTAGAAGGTTTTTTCTCGCGACTGAAACAAACATTCGGGTTTAATTTTCGGAACAAATCTGAGATAAATCGAGAAAAAGAACTGCTAATCAAATGCTATTTGCTCAATAAATTCACTGATATTGGTATGCGAAATGGCTACATGAATTTATCGTAAATTACTACCAGTATAAGGTGCGATGCAACAAAGCCCGCTGGAATCCAGTTCTTATTACCTGGTAAGTTTTCTGGATTCCAGACTGGAATGACATCGTTTACCATGTGACGAAGTACAATTTGTTAGTTAATAATCCATTGTCATCCCAGCGCCATGCGCATAACTGTACGAACATTGTGATTTGATACAAGCTACTTGCATGACAAAAGCTACAGTTTACATTTAAATTTTATTTTATATTATTGTAAGTATTACATAACTTCAAGGAACAGTTATGGCAGTTATGCCAGATAAATGGATAAGAGAAAAAGCTGAAAACTTTGGAATGATAGAGCCTTTTGTGAATCACAAAAGCAGTAAGGGGGTCATATCTTTCGGACTATCGTCTTATGGTTACGATGCAAGAGTGGATAATAAATTTAAGATTTTTACTAACGTTAATTCAGCCATCGTGGACCCTAAAAATTTCTCTGAGAATAGTTTTATAGATAAAGAAACAGACGTATGCATAATTCCACCAAATAGCTTTGTGCTTGCAAGCACAGTGGAATATTTTCGTATACCAAGAAATGTACTGGTCATTTGTGTTGGTAAATCAACTTACGCAAGATGTGGAATTATAGTAAACGTTACTCCCTTAGAACCTGGATGGGAAGGTCATGTCACACTCGAATTCTCAAACACCACTCCACTTCCTGCAAAAATTTACGCTAATGAAGGCGCATGCCAATTCGTATTTTTAAGCGGCGAAAGTGAGTGTGAAAAATCATATGATGATATGAAAGGAAAATATATGAATCAGCATGGTATCACTTTGCCGCTGGTGAAATAATCGTTTAGGTAAAGCGCGATATTGTTTTGTTATACTGAAGATTAGCAAAATGTTCTTTTATTAGTTTATCACATTCTTTGTCGCCTAAAACTGCACGTGCATGGTGGTTTTTAAATGGCTCGACATAGTTTAAAAAGAAACCTGTAGAAGGATTACTTAAAGCTTCTGCAACTTCTTTTTTTTCTTTATCATTGGAAAGCTGATTAAATAGTTCTTCTCCCTTTTTTTGCAGCTCATTTTCAAATTCCTGCTTTATAGTATTCTTATCTGCTTTTTGCAAGAAGGAAAACTCTTCAAAATTGTACAAGGAAGAGACAATACTGTTAAATGTGCCAGTAAAACATGCACTTGAACCACGACCATCACGCACTCCGTATTCTGTTTGCGATTCTACTAAATGTTTAACCAGTTGATATTTTCTCTGTGATATGCGGGTGTTAATATCTATATTATTTGCTCTAGTTTGATCGTTGCAAGCCTTCCAAACTAAATTTAAAACTTGCTTTAATGTTAACCCGCTTCCACTATGTGTACCAGGGTTATTTTTTATGCGCTTCAAGCACTCTATAGCGTGGTTTTTCTCATCATTTGTTAGTTGATCTTTATCTGTAGCTTTTTGTGTGCCATTTGCTATGCACTCTAACTGATCAATAAATCCTTCTATTTCCTCTATAAACTTATCATCCACATCAAGCTCACCGTAGTTTTCTTTTAGCTTTTGAACGTTAATATTAATTGCATTATTTACATTAGTATCATGTGTTGTTTGTGGAATACGTGCTGCCTCCATAAATGCTTCAGCTCTTTGCTCTAACCATTCCGGCATTTTGCCTCCTGCAAAAAGATATAGCTTACTCAATACCTTGGCGATTAAGAAAAACACCAGGAGAGAAATAACAAATATTATCAAAAGTACTACAGATAAACCTATGATTAACCACCTTACAGGAGCTAGCAGAATTTCTTTTGCTTTTTTAAATTTTGACGGTCTTTGTGTGTTGTCTGGTGTATTTACTACTGCTGGCATAATTAGTTTAAGTTAATATCAATATTTTTAATATACTATATTTTTTCTTATTTTGTCAACTCAAATTTCTACTTCCGCACTTTTTCATTGTTGCTTACAATAATTATAGCCACACGATTTACTCATGTATTTTTCTTAATTAAAAGCTTCAACTATTCATTGTAAGCTGTTGAATTTCTTATCATAGTATCTGTCATCCAAGTAGCCCCTTTCTTGTCATCCCAGTGCCTTGACTACTTGGATCCAGAAAAAAGGATGGTGTCATGCAAGTAGCTGACACTGGAATCCAGCTTTCTATGTGACCTCATCAAAAATGTTTATTTTTCAGCCATTTTTATACTTATCAACTCAGTGTGCTTGCTTACAATTAAAATTCCTGGATCCCAGTGTCGGAGCACTGGGATGACAAAGGAGGAAGCACTTGGATGACAAGAGAATGAGGTACTAGATTCTAGCGTCACGCGCTACCGCGGACTGTACCGTCTTTGTCATCCTATGGCTTGACCATAGGATCTATTTTAAGAGTAGATCCCAGTGCTCCGACACTGGGATGACACTAACAAAGGAGGATTATCATGTCCACAATAATTTTATCATCAATTTTTGGTCAAATTTTTGGTCCAATTGGCCAGATTATCGGCTCAGAACTCGGTGCTCTTCTTGGTGCGCAGCTTGATGGTGCGATGTTTAGCCTTGATGCTGAGCAGAAAGTAACGCATGGTGCGAGACTAAAAAATCTGCAAGTTCAAACCTCAACCTATGGAAGGACGATACCAATTATCTATGGCACTGCTCGCATTGCAGGGAATATTATTTGGGC